>JACPAM010000015.1:0-9398 GCA_016180805.1 Deltaproteobacteria bacterium
TTCGCTGAGCATAACCAGATCGCGCTCTTCCACCACGGCGAGGCCGCGGCTGTTCGAAATGCTGTGGCGCTCGACGACGGTTGCCATGGCGCCGCTCGGCCCTTCGTCGATTCGAATATCGGCAATCTCAGTGACCCGCGTGATTTCGTCGCCGATCCTCAGCGGTTCATGAAACGTCACGCGGGTGCCGCCGATCCGGCGGCGCGGCAAAGGAATGGGCGGCACGATGCCGCCGCCAGACGCTTGCCCATCCAAGCGCATCTGAGAGGGCCGGTGCGACGCCGGGAAAAACCCGCCGTACCATCCAGGTGGAATCGGCGCGCCCTTTTCCATGGGTGGGTTTTCCTGCCCCAACGTAGCGGCGAGTTTTAGCATCGCCGAAGCCGTAACCACGTCCGTGGCCGTTTCCTTTTTGCCGATATAGCTTTTGAAACTCTCCAATGGCTCAGCCATGGCGTAACCCTCCATTTAGTAGTCTTTGTTGTGGAGCCTAGTCCGCCAAGGTCCGCAGTGTCAAGCCGCGCCCTTTGTCTGGAATTCCGGCCTCCGGGTTTTCAAAACAGATTGCCACCTTTTTTCCCCATTGTTTGACAATACAGATTTGATGTCCTATAAATCTGTATCATGGGTTTTTGGAGGTGGCGGGATGAGAGTTACCTTGCAGCGAAAGAACTACAGATTGGATGTAGCTAAGCTGAGGAGAGCGCAAAGGTATCTCCGCACCAGAACCGAAACGGAGACTATCCACAAGGCTTTGGATCTGGCCGCCGACGAGGCGGAATTGGCGAAAGCTTTAAAGCAACTCCTGGAAAAGGGGAGAGGGCACGTGGCGGCGGCAGGAAAAAGCCCGGATATAAATCGAAGCTCCCAACCCTGTTCAATAACGCTTTGATCGCGCTTTCTGCCCTACAAATCGACGCTACGGTTTACACGAGGGACGAAGAGGATTTTCAGCTCATCCGTCGCCATAAACGATTCGGTTTAGAAGTTGGCCACGCCTGAGCGGTTTTCAGGCAGGCGCGGGGGCTTGCCGGCCGCTTGGCTTTGCAGCGCTTGCCCGATCGAGGGCCTGATTGACCGCCCGGCGCACCAGGACCCTTACAAGTTCTCGCTTGTACTCGGCCGAGCCGCGGTTGTCGTCCATGGGGTCGACCTCGGTCGAGGCGACCTCGGCCATCTTTCCGACCCGGTCGTCGTCGATCTTCTGACCGCGTAAGACTTCCTCGGCCCGCTTGGCTCTCATGATGATGGGGGCGACGGAGTTGAAAGCGAGGCGGATATCCTCGCAGCGATCTCCCCCGAGGCGCATAGTTAGGGCGACCCCGACGGTCGCAAAGTCCTCGAGGCTGCGCGGCAGGAACTTGATGTGAGCCCAAGCAAGGCCCGGCGGGGAAGGGGGGACATGAATCTCGGTGAGTATTTCTCCGGGCTGCAGGTCGGTCTGGTAGTAATCGACAAAGAACTTTTCGACCGGGATCACCCGCTGTCCACCGGCGTTTTTTAATGTAACTTCGGCGTCCAATGCGATGAGACTCGCCCCAGGGTCCGTCAGCGGATCCCCCTGAACGAGGTTACCGCCGATCGTGCCCATATTGCGGATTCTCGGCTGGGCGACTTTGCGGAAGGTCTCGTGCAAGAGCGGATAGTGCTCGTGGACCGGCTTTGCCAACTCGATGTCCCGGTGGCGCGCTCCGGCGCCGAGTCTCAGGCCATCTTTGGCATCGAACGTGATGTAATCGAAATTCGGGATGCTGGTTAAGCTGATCACCACGCGCGGGTTCAGAAGTCGCTGGCGCATCATGATGATAAGGGCCGTACCGCCGGCAATGAGTCTCGCGTCATCCCCGTGCTCGTTCAGCAGGGCGCAGGCCTCCTCGAGGCTCTTCGGTTCTAGGTAATCGAAGGTCACCATGGACGCAGTGCAAAGTGAAAATTGCAAATTGCAAAAGTTAAAATGTTCCGCTCATCATTTTGCATTTTGAAATTTGCATTCTGCATTTTGAATTATTTCTCTCTTTCTCTGAGTGCCTTTAGCACCTTCTCCGGTGTAATCGGCAACGTTTTAATGCGCACGCCAACGGCATCGAAGATCGCGTTGCTGATCACCGCCGCCGTGGGATCCATGCCGAGCTCACCCAGCCCTTTCGCGCCGAAGGGACCGGTGGGCTCGTAAGAGGCGGCGAAGGCGTGTTCCAGATCCGGCATGTCGCGCATCGAGGGGAGGCGGTAATCGGAGAAGTTCGGATTGATGGGCCGTCCTTCTTCCATCCTGAGGCCTTCGATGAGCGCATAGCCGAGACCTTGGGCCAACGACCCCTCCACCTGGCCCTCGGCGCCGATTGGATTGATCACCGTGCCGCAGTCGGAGGTCGCCACATATTTCAGAACTTTGACCTGGCCGGTCTCGGTGTCCACCTCGACCTCGGCGGCCTGGCAGCCGAAGTTGTACGCGCCCGACTCGTTGCCGTAACGGGTTTCGTCTTGAAGCACGGAATCGGCGTCGAAGCTTCCCGAAGCGACGACGGGAGCGCCGCCGCGGCGAAAAAGCCGCGCCCGGGCCACATCGGCGACGCTGACCGCTTTAGCCTCAGCGCCTTTCACGTAAACCTTCCCGTGCTCGACCACGAGGTCGTCCGGTCTCGCTTCCAGCATCTCTGAAGCTGTCTCTAAGATTTGCTGCTTGGCTTTGGCCGCGGCATCCCTGACCGCATTGCCGCCGACGTAGGTCACCCGGCTGCCAAAGGCGCCGAGACAAAAAGTCGTGAGATCCGTATCCGCCTGAGAGATCTCCACGTCCCCTATGGGGACCCCGAGCTCCTCGGCGGCGATCTGGCACATCGCCGTGGCGGCGCCCTGGCCGACTTCTCCCTCGCCGCAGAGAATCAGCGCCTTGCCGTCCTCGTTGATCTTGATGGTGGCCGAGCCGCCATCGTAATCACCGAAGTGGCGCTTTCCGCTCACATGGACCGTGCACGCGAGCCCAAGCCCCGTGTCGGGCTTTTTCCCGGCGCGCTTTGTCTTCCAGTCCATCATCTTCTCAACCATGTCGATGCACTGCCCGAGCTCGCAGCTCGTGACCCGGTTTCCGTGCGGGGAGACGTAACCGGGCCCGGCGGCATTCATGCGCGCGATCTGCAGCGGGTCGATGCCGAGCTCGTTAGCGCCCATGTCGATGGCCTGCTCGACGGCCCACTCCGCCGACGGGTTACCGAAGCCGCGGAAGGCGCCAGTCGGGATTTTGTTCGTATAGACGAGATAAGCCTGGGTCTTGACGTCCGAGTACTTGTAGCAGGTGTCGTGACGCAGCGCGGCGACTCCGGTGATGGCGGGGGCCTTGCCGGAATAGGCGCCGTTATCGGCGATGATCCGAAGCTGTTTGGCGCGGATCCTCCCATCCTTCTTGAAGCCCATCCTGACCCAAATCTTCATGTTGACCCTGGGCCGGCTTCCGGCCAGGAACTCATCTTCCCGGGTATTGATGACCTTGACCGGTTTGCGGGTCTTGCGCGCCAGGATGGCGGCGACGATGGCATTGTTGTCGTCGCACGACTTGCCGCCGAAGCCGCCGCCGACCGCCGACTGGATGACACGGACGTCGGTTTCCCTCACCCCGAGGGCGGCAGCGACCCGGTAGCGGGCCATGAAAAGGGTCTGCGTGTTCATATAGATCGTGTATTTACCGCTGGGCGCGTATTCGGCGACGCTGCCGATCGTCTCGATGGCGCAGTGCCATTGGGGAATGCTTTCGAAGGTGTCCTCGACGATGACATCGGAGTCGGCAAAAGCCCTCTGGATATCGCCCCGCTCCACGTCGATGGTCATGGCGATGTTGCGGGGTTTGTTGTCGTGGATGAGCGGCGCTCCTTCCTGCATCGCCTGCTCGGCGTCGAAGACCGCCGGCAGCTCCTCGTAATCGACCTCGATCAAATGGAGCGCGTCTTCGGCAGTATCCGGGTCGATGGCCGCCACCGCGGCGACTTCCTCGCCAACGTAGCGGACCTTGCCGACGGAAAGGGGATACTGATCGGCGAAGAAAGCTCCCCACTGCCGCTTGATCGTGTCCTCGGCGGTGACCACGGCTTTGACCCCGCGGACTTTCTCGGCCTTGCTGGTATCGATGTTGAGAATACGGGCGTGAGGGAAGGGGCTGCGCAGGATCTTCCCGAACAGCATGCCGGGAAGGTGAAGGTCGGCGACATACCGTGCCTCGCCGGTGACCTTATCGTAGCCTTCGACTCTTGTGACTCTTTGCCCAACCACAGAATAGTTTTCCCCTTTAGCCATTCGTTCCCCCGGGGAATAGTCAATGGTTACTGGTCAATGGTCAATGGAAACAAAAAGCCGATGGCCGGCTCCATGAGCAGTCTTCAACCGATTGACTATTGACCATTGACAATTGACCGTCTCAAGAGCTCGACTTGTAGACGCCAAGGCTTTGGATCCGCGCTTCTCTGCGCTCCCGGGCGGTAAGGTCTTCAGCCCGTACTTTGTTTTGGACCACGGCCATGATGGACTCGAAAATCTTGTAGTAGCCCGTGCAGCGACACAGATTGCCCGACATCCACTCCTTGATCTCCTCTTCGGTGGGGTGGGGATTGCTGTCGAGGAGCGCCTTGGCGGCGATGATTTGTCCGGGGGTGCAGATGCCGCACTGAAAACCGCCGTATTCCAGAAACGCCTGCTGTAGGGGATGGAGCTTCCCGTCCTTGGCGAGTCCCTCGATGGTGGTGATCTCTTTACCCTGGCAGGCGACGGCCAGCGTCAGGCAAGAGCTGACAAGCCTTCCGCCTACGATCACGCTGCACGCGCCGCATACGCCGATGCTGCAGCCTTCTTTGGTTCCGGTAAGACCGATGTCATCGCGCAGCGCGTGGAGCAGGAGCCGGTTCGGCTCGATCTCGATATCGTACTCTTCACCGTTGACATTGAGCGCCTGGTGTCGCTTCATCGCTTACTCCGCCCGCCCCGTGTGGGTGCGTCCCCACTTCTCCCTCATCGATCTGAGGGTTTCTCCCTCGCTAACCGCCACCCGCGTAGTTTCTAACTGTTTTCCAATCTTATCATATTCGCCTTGAGCGGCGAGGCGCGCTTCCTCCTCCAGTTCCTCAGGCCAAAAACCAAGAAAATAGCCGTGCCACGGCACCTGTGGATCGAGTTTAGGTAGCCCGAGCTCTTCCCAAATCGCGCGCGCTCTCTCCATATATTCCTTTTTCGGCAGCGAGACGGGTGGAAAGTCCGCCTTGCGTGTCGCATCGATCAGGAGCGACGACTCCATGTTGTCATAGCGGCTGGAAGGATGGGTTGCGAGCATACCGATCGGCGTGGCCCCGAAAGGGCGGTTCTCGACGACTTTAATATCCTTGTGGGGTTGGGAGCGGTGGGTGATTGCCCAGGTCACCGCGATCGGATCGTGTGGGTTGATATCCTCGTCCACGGCGATCACGAGCTTCCCCACGCGATCTCCGTAAGCGAGGACGCCGTCCATTACCTTCCACGGATCCTGGTCGTCTCTCTTATTCATCCTCACGACGACATATGGCCGCAGGTTGACGAGCGGCTCCATCAGCGACACCTCGAGGACGCTGGTGAAGCCTTTTTGATGGAGGAAGCGAAGGATCAGGGTCGCCATACCCATGGCCTTGATCTTGGAGCTCTCACTCGGAGTGACCTGGCTGATGATGGAGACCCAGATCGGGTTTTTCCGGTGCATGACGCAGGTAAGCTCGAATACCGGGCTCAGCGTCCGCGGGTCAACGTAACCCATAGATTCGCCGAACGGCCCTTCCTCCTCCAGATAGTTCGTGGGAATGATGCCTTCAAAAACTATCTCCGCCGTCGCCGGAACTTCGAGATCCACAGTCTGGCATTTCACGAGATCGATCGGCTCGCCCACGAGGCCCCCAGCCAGCGCAAGCTCATCCATGGTCGGCGGAACCTTTTGGGTGGCCGCGTAGGAAACTGCCGGCACGGTGCCGATGGCGATCGCCGCTTCTAGCGGTATGCCTCGCTGACGGCATTTTTCCCAATGGCGGGAAAGGTCCTGGGGAGTCCCGGACATGATAGCGCTCCGGCCTGGGCCTTTGATGAGGCCCCGGTAGTTCCCGACGTTTCGCTGGCCAGTCTCGGGGTCCTTTGTGATCCAATGGCCTGCCGTAATGTATGGTCCGTTGTCGAAACCGGGTGTGGAGATGGGAATGGGGAACTCCTGGAAGCCGCCATGGCGAAAAAGATCCTCGCCCCGGTGAATCTCTTCCATGACCGGCCCCTGACTCACAATCGCGGGTTTTACCGGGTGGTCCATGGCGTGAAGCCAGCGGTCGGCGACCTCTTCGGGACGGCATTTGAGTCCCAGACAGTAAATGGCCGCCGAGCCGGCCAGCCCGCCGACTAAAACCGGAGTGGAATAGTTCCGCCTTTTGGAATCCGTGACACTCTCGAACAAAAAGGCCTTCCGACCCTCTTCCTTCAGGCCGCGAAATTGCCAGCGGACCAACGGGTGAAGCTCGGTGTCCTTGTTGATTTCCCGCCGGATGCGCAAAAGCTTGCCGTTTTGCTCTAGCTGAGCGATGAATTCACGCAAATCAGAATACGGTTTGGAAAATTCCACGGGTCGCACCTTCGTGGTTCTGTATGCTTTTTTGCGGCGTTTCGCAAGGGCCTGACGCAATTTTCCTTGCAAAATGGCGGCTGATCCGTAAGATGGAGGAAAGTAATTGTTTTTTCATGGGTCTGCAGATCTACAACACCCTGTCCGCGAGCAAAGAGGAGTTTGTTCCGCTTAACCCCTGGGAGGTCCGGATCTATGTCTGCGGCGTAACGGTATACGACTCCTCCCACATCGGCCATGCGCGCGCCCTTCTGACTTTCGACGTTGTCTACCGCTATCTCAGATTTGTCGGCTACCGGGTCACGTTTGTCCGCAACTTCACGGACCTGGACGACAAGATTATCGACCGGGCGAGGCAGGAAGGCACCACCTGTGATGCGATTGCCGCCAGATACATCGGCGAGTTTAACCGGGACAGCAAAGCCCTCGGGCTCTTGCCGCCGGCTCATGAGCCGAAAGCCACCGAGCATATCGCGGAAATCATCGCGCTGATCCGCCGCCTCGAGGAGAAGGGGATGGCCTACCAGATCGACGGGGACGTCTTTTTCCCGGTGGAGCGCTTCCCTGGCTACGGCAAGCTCTCCCGTCGGAACCTCGGAGAGTTGGAGGCGGGCGCCAGGATCGAAGTTGACGAGCGCAAGAGATCTCCTTTGGACTTCGCCCTTTGGAAAGGGAGCAAGGAAGGAGAGCCCTGGTGGGAAAGTCCGTGGGGAAAGGGGAGGCCGGGTTGGCACGTCGAGTGCTCCGCGATGAGCACGAAGTATCTGGGGCAGCCTTTCGACATTCACGGCGGCGGCTTAGACCTCGTCTTCCCGCATCATGAAAACGAAATCGCCCAGTCCGAGGGCGCCTTCGCCCGACCCCTTGCGCGCTACTGGATGCACAACGGGTTTCTCAACATCAACAGGGAGAAGATGTCGAAGTCGTTGGGCAACATTTTCACGATTCAGGAGATCCTTGCGGCGCGGGAGGCCGAGGCCTTGCGCCACTATTTCCTTTCGAGCCACTACCGCAGCCCTTTGGATTTCTCGGCCCAGGGGCTCGAGGAAGCGGAAAGGTCTGTCGGGCGCATCTACGAGACCATGGATCGGGTCGAGCAGGCGACTGCGAGCCCGGACTCGGCCACACCGGACTCCACTCTCCTGGAAGCCTTTCGCCAGGAGATGAACGACGATTTTAATACCCCAAGGGCGATCGCTCTGATTTTCGAGGAGGTGCGCTCGCTCAACCGCCTGCTTGACGAGGACAAAACCGAAGGGCTTGCCGGCCGGGCCGCCGCGCTAAAGGCCATGGCTGAAGCCTTGGGGTTGTTGCAACGGTCGCCCCCGGTGTTTCTGAAAAGCCGGCGCCAGCGGTGGATCGAGAAACAAGGGCTGTCCGAAGCCGGCATCGAGGAGCTAATTGCGCTGCGCGACAGGGCGCGGCGGGAAAAGAGATATCAAGAGGCGGATCGAATTCGCGAGAAGCTCGGAGAGATGGGCATAGCTTTGGAGGATACCCCTGGAGGGACCGTATGGAAACTCAGGTAAAGCCTTTCCGTTTTGGCGCCGTGATCGTGCTGAGTTGGGTTTTTTTGGCGGCGGTTTTTCTTTTGCCTCTCGGCTATGCGCAAGATGCGCCCTCCGGCAACCCTGAGGAAGCCGCCCAGTTGCGACTGCGCAAGACTCCCATGAAAACCCGCCCATACCAGGGGAAGACCGTTGAAGGAGAGGAGAAGGTGGTCGGGCGGGGGGATTCCTTGTGGCGTTACGTCGTCCAGGAAAAGGGACTTTCCGAGAAGCGCTTCGGGCGTTATCTGGTCCTGATCGGCTCTTTGAATCCGCACATCAAAGACCTGAACATCCTTCGCGTGGGCGACACGATTTTCATCCCGGTCAAGCCCGATGAGATCTTGGGGATCGAAGTCCCATCCGCCAAAGGGGGACCGGGGCAACCGAAAGTCTATCGGGTCAAAAAAGGGGAATACTTATTCAAGATTCTCCGCGAGCAATTCGGTGTGCGCGAAAAGAAAGGGCTCCTCGGTGCCGTCGAACAGGTCAAGGGTCTGAACCCGCGGAAGAAGGATTGGAACATTCTTTTTGTCGGCGAGGTGGTCCTTTTCCCCGGTGATTTTGAGGCTCCCAAAGTCGCTCAGGTGGATCCGACGAAGCCCATGGACGTGATCGGGCTGGACTACGGCCACAAGCTTCCCGCTCAGGAGAACCTGCACCTCCTGGAGCAAGTCGTGGGGGCTTTGGGCCACGAAACACAGCGCCGCGGTGAGGAGGTGATGGCGCTTCGGGAAGGGCAGGTCCGCTTGGACAGGGATGCCTACCCTGTCATCCACAATCCGAAATCGGCTGAGAAAGTCATCCTCGATCTGGGGGAAAAAATCCCTCCCGCTCTGCGCAGTAAACTCGAGTCGCAAAGGCCCGCCACGCCTATCGTCTCGGTGAAAAAAGGCGCCAGCCTCCACGACGCCGTAAGCAGCCTGCTCTCCCGTCTGGGATTTCAATCCCTGCCCGCCAACCGGCCTGTGGCCATTCAGGATCGGGGGGTGGGCTTGCAAGTGAAGGGCGAATGGATGGTGACCGGTTCGGAGCAGCTCAGCGGCGCGCCCGAGGTGTTCATCATCAGCCTGACCGACGATCCCGGAAGAACACCCGAGTATCTGAGAGCCTATCTCTCGCTCAAGGGGATGAACCTCAAAGAGATCCTGCTCCCGTCATCGCCGCTGGCTCCGGTGTCGTTGCCCTTGGGAGGCGGAAGAAAAGGCGGCGAGATCGAGCGCTGGCCGGCCGACAAGAAAGCC
>JACPAM010000015.1:9408-10922 GCA_016180805.1 Deltaproteobacteria bacterium
TCCTGAAAACCTATCAGGTCGCTTTTACGGCGGACCACCTGATCACGGTTTCCGTGCAGGAGGGAATCCGGCTGGACACGAAGGCGGATCGATACTTTGAGGTGGCGGGCCGAAAAGTCGCGGTGTTTTTCTACGCCGTTGGAGATGCGGTGAAAAAGGCGCTGCAGGAAAAGGAAGGCATAATGGCCGTCGAGATGGATCTCCAGGCGCTCTCGTCGCGCGAAGTTATTGCGCGGTTGCTCGATGTCTTTGGGGAGCGTGCCGCGTACCGGGAAAACCGTTTTCCCGCGACCGGGGGCGGCGCCAGGGATAAAGTGGTGCTTACGGTGCCGGGCTTCTTGCTTGCGGGCCGGCCTTTGCTGATTACGGACCGGGAGATTCCCCGAGAATTGGAGCCGTTTTTTGCGGAAAAGGGGCTCAAGGTGGTTTATTTTCACTGAGGCGTCGGATCTCCGAATTCGGATCGAAGACGCGCGCAAGGGAGGAAGTGAAAGCCACGCCAAAAAGCCGACCGCTTCGGGCGCTTGTGGTCTTGCTGATGTTGACCGCTGCCTGTGCCTCCTGGAATCAGCGTCCTGCTGACCCGGGCCCGGTTGCGTCGAACGAGCCGGTCGTGATCAGGCACTGTCCCGGCCGATTTCAACGGGCCAGAACCGGAGGGTTTGTGGGAACGGTCCTTGGGCTTTTGCTCGGCGGCTTGACCGGAAGCCCCGTCGTGGCAGGTATTTACAAGGTAGCCGGGTATGCGGCAGGGATGGCCACCTCGGATAACTGCACAGAGCAAGGATTTGTGGTAGAAAGGGTTGGTCCCGTACAAGCTGCCGATCCGCCACTATCGCCGGAGCCCATCTACGAGGAAGCTTTGACCGTCAGCGCGCGCCCGTAGCTCAATTGGACAGAGCATCAGACTTCGGATCTGAGGGTTGGGGGTTCGAGTCCCTCCGGGCGCGCCAAAATCTTTGAATCCTGGGGCAGGAGCGGTGCTGCTGCGGAGGAATGGTCATGAATTTCAACTTCACCCTTGCCGATGAAAGCCGGGACCGAGGGGGCGACCGAGGGTAGCGCGAGCGAGGCTGCGGACGTCCGATTACGAACGGTACGGCTCATGGCACAGGTCCATCGGCCGCAGCCGAGAGCGCGCTCCCTGAGGGAGCTTTCGAGGGAATCATGGCAAGGGTTTTCCGACGCCGCGCTTTGTGGTAAGAGTAGATCGCCGTGGATACCGCTGAGGCGAAGAAAGTGCTCGTCGTCGAGGATCATCCGGATCTCCGCACCATCCTGCTCCGGCAAATTGAACGGATGGGTTTTACGGTGATCCTGGCTAAAGATGGCGCAGAGGCCATCGCAATGGCGGTGAGAGAGAAACCCCATCTGATCCTCATGGATATTATGATGCCCGAAGTGGATGGCTGGGAAGCCGCGCGCACCCTGCGCTCCCACCCTGAGACCCGGCATGTTCCGATCGTGGCCGTGACTGCCCTGTTTCGGGAGTCGGATCTCAAGCGATGCCTCGA
>JACPAM010000016.1 GCA_016180805.1 Deltaproteobacteria bacterium
CGGCCCTGCAAGAAGCGTTTGCCTCGGGAAAGCCGGCGGTCCTGGACGTGATCATCGACCGCAATGAAACGCCCAAGTCCGTGCGCGCTTTCTATGAAAAGTTTAAGTAATAAGAGGGAGGCTATCCTTTATTTATTCCCTCTTGAATCATAATTTGAATCACGTCGTTTCGGCTGTAATGTCCGACCGTGTCGATCTTCCACTTTTCTTTGAGGATGGCCTTGGGGTCGATCTCCGCGTAAATAATCTTTTCTTCCTTATAGATCGGGCCGGCTACATACCTGCCGTCGGGACCGATGATGCCGCTGCCGCCGTCCATATTCCAGACAGCGCGGTTCTTAAGCGGAAAATCGTCCGGGACTTGATCGGCGGTCAGGACCCCGCAGGCCTTGAGGACGTAAACCTGACTCTCCAGGGCGTGAGACCGGCTTAAGAGATCTGCCGTGTGATCGGTCTGTTCCCCTTTGGGCCACACCGCCACATGGACCTGCTCACCCTTGGTCGCCATGGCGTGGCGCAAGAGCGGATGATAATGCTCGCCACAGATCAGGCCTCCCAAACTGCCCAAGCGGGTTTCGAACACCACAAGGTCCGAGGCGTTCCCCGATCCCCAGCAACAGCGTTCCTCGTAGGTGGGCAGGAGTTTTCGTCGTTTGCCCAAGACTTGGCCCTGATCGCTCAAGAAGAGAAGGGTGTTGTAAAGCGTGGCGCCCGCCTCCCTGGATCGCTCATTGACGCCCATGACCACGTGGCAACCGGCTTCTCTGGCCGCTTTTCCCATGGCCTCGGTGTCAGAACCGGGGATCTCCACGGATTCCTCGTAAAGCCTGACCCAGGCTGCCTGGCTGAGCTCGCGCTCGCCGACGGGCAGCGCTCTCGGCCAGTGGGGAAATGTGGGAATCCAGGCTTCGGGAAAGGCAACCAGCTTGGCTCCGTTTTTCCCCGCCTCGTGAATCAACCG
Source organism: Deltaproteobacteria bacterium (assembly GCA_016180805.1). GTDB lineage: Bacteria > Desulfobacterota > Binatia > UBA9968 > UBA9968 > 2-12-FULL-57-22. The sequence continues at coordinate 962 of JACPAM010000016.1, forward strand.
GCAGGCCTTCTCCACTGTGGCCTGCCGGTTGAGAAAGACCGGGGCGGCCTGGACGACCGCCGCCAAATATTTTTCAAACTGAGTACCCATGACACGCTCGCCTCATGATAGTACGACGCAAGATTTCATCAATCGTGTAGCTCCGGTCGGCTTCCGACCAGTGCGGCTACCGCAAAGAGCACAACGGCGCGGGCGCCGTATTTCGAGGCAGAGAGTATCCGATGATGAGCTGTTATGTCAACGTCACCTCGATCTGCGTTGGGTCTTGCCGTTAAGCATTTAGTGTGCCTGACTATCAAGCCGGAAAAATAGGGTTGTGGGTAAAGTCACGCAGTCGTTTCCTCTGGCGCTCTTCTGGTTCATTTATATGGGGGCGCTCGGGATCTTCTTTCCTTACTACAGCCTCTACTTACGGGAGAACGCGGGGCTTACGGGAACTCAGGTGGGGCTCGTTCTTGCGATGGTTCCGCTTGTGGGGATGTTCGCTCAGCCTTTCTGGGGTCAAGTTGCGGACAGGACAGGGGCGCGCAGCCGAGTTGTCGCCGTGCTCGCATTCGGCGCTTCGCTCGGCTACCTCGCGCTCGCTTCCGCGAGCGGGTTTCCGGCCATCCTGGCGGCCACTGTGGCGCTTTCTTGTTTCTCCACCGCCATCATTCCGATGACGGTCTCGGTCACCCTCGGAATGCTCCACGGTTCGGGTCCGTATGCATTCGGTCTTGTTCGGGTTTGGGGAACTCTGGGCTACCTTTTGCTGGTCGTTGCCTTTCCGTGGCTTATCCGCCACTCTCAGCAATTTCAAGGACTCGTAGACACAACTGGCCAAGCGTCCGAGCCGGGGCTTGGGATGATGTTTTTCGTTACCGCGGGACTTGTCTTGGCATCCGCCTTGGTGGGTCTATTCCTCCCGCGCGCAGGGATGGTGGCGCTTCGCGCATCGAAAGGCGACTGGCGCTCGCTATTCAAGAACCGCGCCGTCATGCGTTTTCTTTTCTTCGTACTCGCTGTCTACATACTTCAAGCCGGTCCGATGTGGCTGTTCCCGGTATACGTCCGCGCCCGTGGCGGGGACCTGAATACGATACGTCAGATGTGGATCCTCATGCTCCTCATTGAGATCCCTCTCGTGATCTCTTCGGGGGCGGGGCTAAAGCGCCTCGGTCCTCGAGGGCTTCTGGCCTTGGGAGTCCTTGCTGGCGCGCTGCGGTGGGCGGTAAGCGGCCTGAGCCATGACTTCTACGTGATTTATCCCGTGCAGATGCTTCACGGCGTCATGGTGACCGGCTTGATCCTTGGCGGTCCGCTTTACTTGGACGCCATTGTTCCCGGCCGGCTTCGGTCGACGGCTCAAGCGCTTCTATCCATGATCGGAGTCGGGATCGGAGGGATTGCTTCCAACGCGGGAGCAGGCTGGCTCTTGGAGCACGTGGGAGCTGACGCGCCTTACATCTTGAGCGGCATCGGCTCCTTCATTCTCGGATGTCTGGTTTGGTGGATCTTGCCCTCGCCTGAGGCTTGGGAGCATCGAAGCATCGCGGGCGTACGGGCGGTTCGCGAACCGCCCCTACCGTAACTCGGCGATCTTCCGCTCCAATAGGTGGGGGCGTACGCTCGATTCCGAGAAGTACCTTTCGACGGCTTCGGTCTTTACCTCGCCCAGGGTCGGTGGGTTCCAGCGGGGGCATCGGTCCTTCTCGATCAGGAGCGCCCTTACGCCCTCGCAGACGTCTGAATGCGCGCAAAAATTCATCGCCATGTCCCACTCACGGAGAAAGGCCTCCTGCAACGACAAATCTTTTCCGCGCTTAAATTGCTCGAAGGTGACTTTGACTGAAGTCGGCGAGCCGGCAAAGTAGCCCTTCAGACAGTCTTGAATCCAACCCTCGCGCCCATTCCAACCCCGAAGGGCGCCATCAGCTTCCTCGATCGTATGCCGATCAACCAGCTCTGCGATCTCATCGAGATATTGCAGAATCCTTACCTCGCGAGACGGATGGCTTTCTTTCTGGCTCGCTAAGTACCGGCGCAAAATATCGCCGTCCTTTTGTGACTCTCCGGTCCAATCGAGACGCAAAAGCCCTTCGAGGCAGGAGTGCTTTTTTCCGGCCGGCAGCAGAGCGTCCGCCATACCGGTTGCCACGGCCTCGGAGCCATCGAAGCGGGCTGCGGTCAAGCCCAGGAAAAGACCCAGGCCGCGGGGCAGCCGGTTGAGAAAATAGGTCGCGCCAACGTCCGGGAAAAAGCCGATGGCAACCTCCGGCATCGCCATGACCGTTCGCTCGGTCACCACGCGGTGGGAGGCGCCGTTCATAATGCCGATTCCTCCACCCATGGTGATGCCATCGGCCCAACAGAGAACGGGCTTGGGATAAACGTGGATGAGGTAATCAACGAAGTACTCCGCGGTGAAAAACTCTTGCCCGAAAGTCGTGCTCGGATCCGTACTAAGCTCCATGGCGAGGCTTTTGATATCGCCGCCTGCGCAGAACGCTTTGTCGGAGGTAGCGTGCATGACTACACACGCGATATCCTCCCGTTCCCGCCACTGGAGAAGCTTCTTCCCTATCGAGTGGAACATCCCTAAGCTCACGGCATTGAGGTTGTCGGGGCTGTCGAGAGTGATCAAGCCCAGCTTGAAACGCCTGGCGTTTTCTTCTGCGAAGAGAACACCGTCGCTTGAAATCTTTTCGCTCATCCCGCTGTTTCTCACGAGTTTACCGCCAACCCATTTCTTATTTTACACGGAACTCTCCGGCAAGGACAGAAAGCCTGATCGGAAACCTTGGCGCCCGTAATTTTGACAGCGGCGATCGAATCGATAGTAATGGATAGCCGGATGAGCTAATATCCCCGCGGAGAATTTGTTGTATGCGCTATTGCATGCCGCCGGATCCGAACCCTAAGAAGCCCAGATTTGCCCCGCCGCCGAAATCCTGTGATACCCACTTCCATGTTTTCGGACCTCCGGAGAAGTTCCCCTTCGCTCCGACGCGCCAGTATACGCCTCCCGCAGCGCCTTTGGAGCATTATCTCAGTATGGCGTCCGTGGTCGGAATCGAGCGCGGCGTCGTGGTCCAGCCGAGCGTGCACGGGCTCGATAACGCGGCGACGCTCGATGCCATCGCGAGGTCGAGCGGGCGCTTTCGCGGGATCGCCAGGGTCAGCGATCAAACAAGCGGGGAGCAGTTAAGAAGGCTTCAGGAAGGGGGGATGCGGGGCGTTCGCTTTAACTTGCTGGACCGACCCCAAGGGAACGTCGAGTTGGAGGTCTTTGATCGCGTGGTCGAGCGAATCGCCGCTCTCGGTTGGTCGGTGGACCTCCATATCGATCCGAAAAACTTGCTGGCTCAGGAAAGGCGAATTCGCTGCCTGCCGGGACCGGTCGTTTTCGATCACATCGCTCGCGCCAACCCGGCCGAGGGACCGGGGCAGCCCGCCTTTCAGCTCCTGCTCGATCTCATGAAAGACAAGAGATTCTGGGTCAAATTGAGCGGCATCGATAAAATCTGCAAGCTCGACCTCTACTCGGATAAGGGGCTTACTTATCGCGAGGTGGTCCCCTTCGGGCGGGCCGTCATCGAAATGGCGCCGGAGCGCGTCATTTGGGGGAGCGACTGGCCGCATTCGAATATTTTCGCTCCGGGCAAGACCCCAAACGACGGCGAACTCGTGGACCTGCTGCTCGATTTTGCGCCCGATGAGGAGGTGCGAAAGCGAATTTTGGTGGACAACCCTGAAACGCTGTACGGCTTTGCCTGATCCTGAAGGGCAACTCATCTCTGCGGGAGTGATCCTACTGGCCTGAGCCGATACGCCCAAGTTTTTAGTTCTGAGTTTTGAGTTACTCCGAAAAACTTAAACCAAGAACTAAAAACTATGAACTGTTTGTGTATAATGGCTCATGCGAGAAGCGGTCCTTCGGCTGGCCATTGTCTTCGAGGGCGGACTTATCGTGTTGGCCGTGGCGTTGGGATGGTTGTTGGGGTCGCCTCCTTTCGCGCGTGTTTCACTGAGCTGGTCCGCCGTCGGCTCCGGTCTGGCGGCAACTTTGCTACCGCTAGCGGGTCTTTGGCGGCTTGCGCATTCGCGCTGGCGGCCTTTTCGGCGGCTCATGATTGACGTGCAGAAAATCGTGGGGATCTTCGTGGGAAGTTCCTATAGCGAGATCGCGTTTATCTCTTTGCTGGCGGGCTTGGGCGAGGAGGGCTTTTTTCGCGGCGTGGTTCAATCCGCCCTTGCCGGTTTGATCGGGCCGACGGGGGCGCTCCTCATAGCGAGCGCGCTATTTGGCTTGGGCCACTTCGTCACGCCGACCTACGCGCTCGTAGCGGGGGTTTTCGGCCTTTACCTCGGCGCGCTCCTGTTCGTTACGGGCAATCTTGTTCCCGCCATTATCGTCCACGCGCTTTACGATTTTTTCGCGCTGATCTATCTTTTGCGAAAACTCAGGCTGCGGGAAGGAGGGGGTTCCGTTTAGCCAGGCCGCCGACGTGTTTTTCCGTGACCGAGGGGAGCGCGAGCGAGGCTGCGGACGTCCGATTACAAACGGTGCGACTCATGGCACGAACCCATCGGCCGCAGCCGAGAGCGGGCTTCCCGAGGGAGCCTAGTCCATCGGCCGCGGCCTGATGGCTCGGCCCCGGAGCAGCTTTCGGAGGATTCCGGGCAAGACTCTTCCTTGAGGATGACGGCATCGGTGAAACGAGTTCCAGCACTGGCTATTCGCAACGTATCGTACTCCGCCAATGGAAAACGGATTCTCGACTCCGTGAGCTGGGCCGTGGAGGAGGGCGAACACTGGGCGATTTTGGGCCCTAACGGCTCCGGCAAAACCACGCTTCTTAAAGTTGCCGCCGGTTACCTGTGGCCGAACGAGGGGGGAGAGGTTTATCGGAAAGGAAAAGCCCTCATCAACCTTCCCGAGCTACGAAAAAGCATCGGCTGGGTCACTTCGACGCTTGCGGCTCAGATCCCCCCGAAGGAAGACGTGATGCGGACCGTGGTGTCGGGCAAGTTTGCTCAGGTCGGGCTCGTCGAAGGGCCTTGGGGAAGGCCGACGAAGAAGGACTATGATCAGGCCGGGGCGTATTTAATGCAGATGGGTTGTTCTTATCTCAACCATCAAGATTTCGGCACGCTCTCTCAAGGAGAGCAGCAGAAGGTATTGATTGCCCGCGCCCGCATGACCAAGCCTTACGTGATCTTTTTGGATGAGCCCTGTGCCGGTATGGATCCCGGCGCGCGCGAGAACTTCCTCTCGACCCTTCAGAAGCTGGGCAGGCAACCCAAAGTACCCTCGCTCGTTTACGTTACTCACCATATCGAAGAGATCCTGCCGCTATTCGCAAGGACGCTAATCCTTAAAGAGGGAAGAGTTTTACGACAGGGGAAAACGAGCGACTTGTTGAAGCTGGATGTTCTGGAGAAGCTCTACCACGTCTCGTTCAGCATCATCAAACGGAAAGGGCGGTATTGGCCGATCAGCAAGTAAGGCCGGTTTAGAAGGCCCGAAAGGTAGCAAAACCCGTTCATGGCCGGATCACGAATAAAACGCTGGAGCCTCATCTTTTTGATCTTGGTTCTTGTGCTTGTTGGCGCGGGAGTTATCGGGTTCAGGATTGCAACGGAGAGGCTCAAGAGCCGGGTGGCCGCCGCGCTCGGACCCGGAAGCGAACTCGGGGCGCTGAAAGTTCGCTGGTCGGCGGTCGAAGTCGAAGGCGTGACGCTTCGGGCACCGGGAGGCTGGCCTGCCTCCCGAACGCTGCATGCCGAACGGGTGAGGATCGTTCCCAGCCTGCGCAGTCTTCTGACCGACCAGGTGCGCATCGCTTCTATCACCGTAGACAAACCCTATCTCTCCGTCTTGCGCACGCAAGGGAAGCTCCTTTTGGTTCCGACGTTGCTGCAAAATCCGACCCGGAGAAGGGAAGGTCATGGCGGCGGGTGGGTGCCTTCGTCCCGCTCGGTTTCGATCTCGGAAATTGCTTTGAAGGATGGAGTGATCGAGCTTTTCGATGCCACCGTGGGGCGGTCGCCGCTCAAGCTCAGGTTCGAGCGGATCGATGCGGTCGTGCGCGGCGTGAATGCGCCGTCATTTCAGGAACAGATCCACTTCGAGCTGACCGGCGTGGTGAAAGGAGTCAATAGCGACGGGCGGGTGAAGATTTCCGGCTGGCTTAAATCGGGCGGGAAAGATTCCTCCTCGTGGATCGTTCTCAACGCCGTCGACCTGGTAAAGCTCCAGCCCTATCTCGTGCGCTCCGGGGAGGCGCGGGTAAGCCGGGGAACTCTGGATCTCGATCTCAAATCCGATGTTCGAAACCACGTGCTCGACGGGAAAGGGAAGATCGTGTTCAGGAGGATCGAGTTTGAGCCCTCCCGGAATCTACTCGGGACTTTCATGGGCATACCCCGCAGCGCCGTTGTTGCCTTCCTTAAGAACCGTGGGGATGAGATTGAGGTGGACTTCACCATCAAGGGCGACGTCCGAAACCCCAGCTTTTCCCTGAACGAGACGATGGCCACACGCGTTGCGGCCGCCGTGGCGGAGCAGCTCGGCGTGAGCATCGAGGGCATGGCCGGAAATCTGGAGGCCCTGGGGCGCAAAGGGTTGGAGGGGGCCGGGGAAGCCGCCGGGGCTATAGGGTCTGCACTCAGGGGTCTTTTCGGCGGCGGCGAGAAGCGGTGAAGGCGTCTCGCTCGATATCATTCTTTAAGGATCCTCGCAGCAATCTCGGAGGGGAGCCGATCCCGGTTATCCCTGGTCACTTCGATTAGCTCGATATCGTTTCTTCCTTTGATCTGCTCGATAAAACCCTTGCCCTTTTTGGCGATCGTGGCCAGAAGATTTGCCGGTCGGGCCAGCAGATCGACGAGCTTATCGCGAAATCGGCGGGAAAGAAGCTCCATTTTGCCGATCTCGTCGATGACGTAGAGATCCGCCGGGGTGATCTCCGGGTCGATCACGGGAAGCGCGAGCCGCTCGAACTCCTCGATGTGGACAGTGTATCGGCCCACGCTCGGAGCCTTCCCCCGGTCGATAGATGCGAGTATCCTCTCCTGACCGTCCAGGGTGGTGATTCGAAAGCCGGTTCTCTGCCCGCCGTGGCGTTTTTCCTCCGTGTAGAATCCCGCGCAGCGAATATCGCCCAGATTCTCGAGCGTGGCGCGAATCACCGTGGTCTTGCCAATGCCTGGTAAACCGGTGAGCAGGAGTCTCATGGACTGCGATTATAACCCACCGGTCGCGATCGTTGCCACCGGCCCGGCAATTTTTCATTCGACCTCCGGCGTGATAAGGTTGCGTTGTGGAGACGGCCAATCAAGATCTAACGCATAGGGAGTTTCTCACAGGGATCATGCAGCGACTGCGAAATCCCCTGAACGCCCTGCAACTCCATCTTGATTCCCTCCGCGCCGAAATCGCCCTTCTCAAGATCGACAAACCAACGGAAATTTTCGACCGCTTGCAGAGAATGCAGAAAAACCTTGCGGAAATTGATTCCTTCTTATGCGAAGTCCTTCGCCTTGCCGACCTACCTAAGCCTCAGACCGCGTCCGTGGATGTCAACAGCTTGGTGACGGAAGTGGAACTGTTTGCACGACTAGAATCGTCAAAGAAAGAGTTGGTCATCGACGTCCGTTTAGACAAGAACTTGCCGCAGACGCAGGCTGACCCGAACCAAATCAAGCAGGCAGTTCTCAATCTTCTTTTAAATGCTATCCAGGCCTCGCCGCCTAAGGGTCGCATCACACTTGCGACGAGGACCGAAGACAATCATATTCTGATCACCGTGAGAGATAACGGCGAGGGGATTGCGCCGGCGCGTCGAGACCGCATCTTTGAGCCTTTTTTTTCTACCAAAGAGGGAGCATTAGGCTTTGGGTTGCCTCTAGTTCTGGAGATTGTCAAGATGCATGGGGGGGAGATATCCTTTAAAGCGGAAGTCGGCAAGGGGAGCGAGTTTTTGGTGCTTCTCCCCATCGCCGAAGCTGAGTAACAAGCCATGTCGGGCAGGAAAGTCCTAATTGTTGAAGATCACCAGTCGAGCCGCGAAGGCCTGGCCATCGCCCTGAAAAGTTCCGGCTTTGAAATGCTTCAGGCCGGCAGTCGGAAAGATGCCTTGCCTTTGCTTGTGGATGGTCAATTAGCCGCTGTTATCTCCGAATTTAAGCTCCCGGACGGCAATGGCCTCGACCTGCTCGCTCAGCTAAAGAAGAGCGGTCTGGATCGGCCTGTGATTTTTGTGACGGCTTATGGCACGATGAGTTCGGCCATTCAGGCTATGAAAATGGGGGCTGCCGATTTCTTAGTAAAGCCGGTTACCGCGAAAGACATCACAGATGCGTTAACCTCGGCGATAAAAAAAAGGGACCTTGTGCGCGCGAAAGAGGGCTTGGAGTCCGCGCTCGCGCCATCCCAGCCC
>JACPAM010000339.1 GCA_016180805.1 Deltaproteobacteria bacterium
ACGCTATCGACAGGATAAATTTTGTGGTTAAATGACGCCGTAAGAGAATCTCTTATGAGGCGGCAAACGCTTCACCGATTGCTTTGGGGCGTCCTGGTTTTGGTGATCGTAGGAATTGTCGGAGCGAACCTCTGGAACGGGCTGGGCACCGGATCAAAGCCGGAACGCCGAGAAAAGCGGCCTCTTGAGGGGCTCGAAGTCTTCGGCTCGGTGCCGGATTTCTCCTTGATTGAACAAAGCGGCAAACGCTTTGGGCTTTCCGACCTCAAAGGGAAGACCTGGATCGCAAACTTCATCTATACCTCATGCACGGACACATGCCCGCTTCAAAGCGCGGCGTTGGCAAAGTTGCAGGGAGAGCTATCGAAAAGCAAGGACTGGCGACTCGTTTCGATCTCCGTGGATCCGGAACACGACACTCCCGCAGTTCTCTCTCGCTACGCGGAGCGCTTCGGCGCCGATCCTGAACGATGGTTCTTCTTGACCGGCGACAAAGGCGAGATTTACCGCTTGGCACAAGAGGGCTTCCGCCTGAGGGAGAATCGTTTTGCATAGCGCCCGATTTGTGCTGGTCGATGGTCACGGACAAATCCGAGGCTACTACGACAGTCAAGATGACAAAGCCTTGAAACGGTTAGAGCGAGATATCAAGCAGCTTATTGAAGCCACGGCATAACCCCTATGGGAAAAGCATCCAAAAAAAGACGGGCGGCTAAAAAGCATACGGACATTCAGGTCCCGATGCGATCGGGGCCGAATTTACCGCTACTCGGTTTGGCCCTCATCGGCATGGGGCTTGCGGCCTATCTGACGTTCTCGTACTGGGCGGGAGAAGCCCTGGCCGGGTGCACGCCGGGAAGCGCGTGCGACATCGTCCTCAGCAGCCGGTGGTCGAAGCTCTTCGGCTTGCCGACCTCTCTCTGGGGGTTTCTTGCCTACGCCGCGCTCGGCGGCATTTCCTTCATCCGACGCGCGGACATTCACTGGAAACTGGCCTGCACGGTCTCGTTGTTCGGCGCTCTCTACAGCCTTTATTTGACCGGCGTTTCGGTCATTGTGTTAAGCTCTGCTTGCCCCTACTGCCTCGCCTCTCTGCTGCTACTGCTCATCATCCTGGGCATGGTCACGGCACAGCGACCGAAAGAGCTGCCGGGATTCGCGTGGCGTTCCTGGCTACTGAAAAGCGGCACGGCAACGCTCGGCGTCGTGCTCGCGGTCCATCTCAACTATGCCGGAATCTGGGGTGCGAGCGCGGCTCAAGAGGATCCCCAGGCGCGCGCCTTGGCCGAACACCTTACAAAAACAGACGCCAAATTCTACGGCGCCTATTGGTGCCCGCATTGCGAGGAGCAAAAAGAGCTCTTTGGCGCCTCTGCCCACCGCCTCCCTTATATCGAGTGCAGCCCGGGAGGCAGGCGCGCTTCGCAGGCGGCGATCTGCAACACTGCGGGTGTGCGGGTGTTTCCGACCTGGTTTATCGACGGGCAGCGCCACGAAGGCCTCCTGAGCTTGCAAGAGCTGGCAAGGCTCAGCGGATTTAAGCACGGGTGACATAACGTCCCCAGCCACCATGGCCAAGAAGAAAGCTGTCGTTCTTCTAAGCGGCGGAGTGGACTCCTCGACCGCCGCGGCGATTGCCAAGAAAAAGGGGTTTGAGCTTTACGCCCTGACCTTCCGCTACGGCCAACGGCACGAGCGCGAGGTCGAGGCGGCAAAAAAAGTGGCGGCCTTCCTAAAGGTCAAAGAGCATCTGACCGTGGATTTCAACCTCAGGGCCATCGGCGGCTCGGCATTGACGGCTGAGATCGACGTTCCCAAGGGCCGCAGCACAAAGGAAATCGGTCACGGCATCCCCGTCACTTATGTTCCCGCCCGAAACACGATCTTTCTATCTTTTGCCCTGGCTCTAGCGGAAAAAATCAAAGCCGAGGATCTCTTTTTCGGCGCTAACATCTTGGATTATTCGGGATATCCGGATTGCCGCCCGGAGTACATCGAGGCATTTGAGCGGATGGCGAATCTTGCCACGAAGGCTGGAGTGGAGGGAAAGAGCAGGATTAAAATTCACACCCCGCTGATCCGCATGACGAAAGCAGAGATCATAAGAAAAGGACTAGAGTTGGGCGTAGATTACTCTTTAACCTGGAGCTGCTATGATCCCACTCGCGAAGGCCTCGCCTGTAGCCTGTGCGATAGCTGCCAGCTAAGGCTCAAGGGCTTTAAGGAGGCTGGCGCTACAGATCCACTTCCGTACGCCTAATCGGTTCATCGATCCCCCAACTTGAAATCTAAGCAGCGGCGGCGCGAATCTCTTTTCCCGCTCGGCGCAGCACATCCGAAACGAGGCCGTTGAAGGCTTCGTACTCGAGCGGCTTTCCGCTCTCCAGATCCTGAAGCATGGAAGGCTTGAAGTTGCCGAGGCTGCGGGACAGGTTGAGCGTTTCCTCCACGACCGTCGGGGCGAGTTCAAAACCCTCGGACTGGGCCGCCTCGATGACCTCCGCCATGCAGTCGATGGCGAGCTTGCGCAAGGATTCCGACTCCACGATTTCCCTGGTCGTCGCCCGCGCGAGACACGAGATCGCGCAGAACGGCGCATTCCAGACGAGCTTTCCCCACATGGCCTTGCGGATCTCGGGGCTGACCGTACAGGGAACCTGGGCACGCGAAAAAATTTCCTGA
>JACPAM010000017.1 GCA_016180805.1 Deltaproteobacteria bacterium
GAGCGGCTTGCCGCGCAAACCACGAGCCTATGTTGCTGTGATCGTTAAGTTCACCAATTGTGAGAAATCTCCGTGCTTGTCAAAACTGCACTCTGCCTTACGGGACCGGTGTGATCACGATTTCAAGCCAGTATTTTTTGTCGGATCAGGGTTAGCACCCCTTTAAGCCGCACCAGCACCATATCTTCGATAATATGGGTTCGGGCTTCTGTGGGCCGCGCCCCATATAATCGATCTCAAACTGCACCATCGCGTTGCTAATTTCGGTTTCGACTTCACCTTTCGTCTTCACCACCAAGCTAACCTCTGGTCATAGAAATCGATTTAAACCAAAAAAAGGTGGCCCCGGATTTCTCCGCAAGGCCACCTTTTAAGCCTAATCGACAGGACCCAAGAAAAACTATGCAGCCGCCCCCACCTTGGGCCGCCACTTATCGAACCGACTTTCTAGCTTGGTCAATACCTCCATACAGACCACCCCGGTGATAGCAAATACCAGGACGCCGACAAATACCTTATCGGTCTGGAAGGTCGCGCCGGCAACCGTGATCATAAAGCCGATCCCGGCGGTGGCAGCATAGAGCTCTCCCACCATAACGCCGATAAGAGCGCGTCCTACCCCGAGCCTCAGACCGGTGAGGATGAAAGGCACGGTGGAAGGAAGCACCACGCTCTTAAAGATCTGCCATTCCGATGCGCCAAAGCTCCTGGCGGCGGTAAGGAGGTTATAGGGTGTGGTCTTCACGCCATCCCGGGTATTGATCAAGATGGGAAAGACCGCACCGAGGAAAATGATGCCGACCTTGGAGAGAATCCCGATGCCGAGCCAGATGATGACCAGAGGTAAGAGCGCGACGCGCGGCGTGGCATTCATCGCATTGATGAAAGGATCAAAGATGTAGCTCATCCTTTTATACCAGCCGCACATGATGCCAAAGGGGATGGCGAAGACGACCGAAAGAAAATAACCCCAGGCAAATTCGATGCCACTCACCCTGAGATCATTCCAGATCTCACCCGAAGTGACCAGTTGAACGGCGGCCTTATAGATGAGCGACGGGGCGCTCATGAACATCGGGTTGATCAACTGGAACGTGCTGCCGATCAACTCCCAGATTGTGAGAAAGACCAATACCGCCGATGTCCCGAGAATCTTTTTCTCCTGGTTAAGATAGAACTTGTACAGGTTTGACGCCTCGGCGACGCGGACATCTAATAGTACCTCTTCCCCAGCCGTCATGTTTTGCTCGGCCATTGTTTTACCCTCCTTCCATAACAAAAAGGCCAGCTTTTCCCCTGCGGGATGAGCTGGCCTGCCTCTATGCAAGTCGCCCTAGAAGGGCTACTTTCTAACCGGCCTGCCGCCTACTTTTTATCCAACAAAAAAGCCGACCTGATGTTTCCATCTCAAGGTCGGCCTATGACCCAACTGGTTGCCCCTTGGTTAGGGCACCAACCTTTTGGGTCATCTTCGAACCCGCATTAGGATATGAGAGGAGAAAGGGAAAGTCAAGGACTTTTCTTACGCGGCAGCGCTTTCTCCAAGTCGCGCTCTAGCGTGAAGACAATGACCCGTTCGCCGGAAACCGTGCTGATATCCGTATGGAGACCCAGAACTTTCGTTCCAGTAATATCAGCTAACACTTGAGAGAGGTGAGCCTTGGCGTTCTCAATGAGGGTTGATCGCATCTTCTTGATCAACTCCATGCCGTCCTTGCTCTTAGTTAGCTGTTCTTCCGCCGGGGTTAAGACTCCTTGAAGCCGGACCAGCACCATGTCCTCAATGATATGGGTGCGGGCCTCCTTCGGCCCGCGCCCCATATACTCGATCTCAAACCGGACCATGGCCTCACTGATTTCCGCCTCTATTTCGCCCTTTGCCTTCACCACCAAGCCAACCTCTAGTCATATAGGCATAGAAACCGATTCAAACCAAAAAAAGGTGGCTCCGGACTCTGCCGGAAAGCCACCTCTTAAGCCCACTTGCCAGAAATGAAGAAAAGCTAAGCTTCCGCTCCTACCTTAGGCCGCCACTTATCGAAGCGTTTTTCTAACTTGGTCAGGAGCTCCATTGAGATCATGCCGGTTATGGCAAAAATCAACACGCCGACAAAGACCTTGTCGGTTTGGAAGGTCGCGCCTGCGACCGTAATCATGAAGCCGATCCCCGCAGTGGCGGCATAAAGCTCTCCCACCATAACGCCGATCAGGGCCCTCCCCACTCCCAGTCTCAAACCGGTAAGGATAAAGGGCACAGTGGAAGGGAGCACGACGCTCCTAAAAATCTGCCATTCGGACGCGCCAAAGCTCCTGGCGGCAGTGAGGAGGTTATAGGGGGTGGTCTTTACCCCGTCGCGGGTATTGAGCAATATGGGAAAGACCGCGCCGAGAAAGATGATGCCGACCTTCGAGAGAATGCCGATACCCAGCCAGATAATGACCAGAGGCAAAAGCGCCACGCGCGGCGTGGCATTCATCGCATTGATAAAAGGATCAAAGATATGACTCATCCTTTTATACCAACCGACCATGATGCCGAAAGGAATCGCGAAAATCACGGACAGCAGATAGCCCCAGAAAAACTCGAGGCCGCTCACCCTGAGATCGTTCCAGATCTCACCCGAAGTGACCAGTTGAACGGCGGCCTTATAGACGAGCGATGGAGCGCTCATGAACATGGGGTTGATTAGCTGGAACGTATTGCCAGTGAGCTCCCAGATGGTGAGAAAGATCAATACCGCTGTTGTCCCGAGAATCTTTTTCTCCTGGTTGAGATAGAACTTGTACAGCTTCGAGGTCTCGGCGACGCGGACGTCTAGCAGTATCTCTTCCCCAGCCGCCATGTTTTGTTCGGCCATGGATTTGTCCTCCTCTTAGGTCCCCGTGTTAGGGCCAATTTTCTCCACTAACAGAACGCCCAAATAAAGTCAATACAAACCTAAGTGTAGGAGCCCCCCCACAAGGGATAGCCACTTTCACCCCCCTACGGGACTACCTGAAGCCCGTTTAGCGGGGATAATTCTTGACAAGGCCTCCCTAATAAAATACTTTACGCTCAAACATTTTACACGTGAAGGAGATCCTGATGAAGCTCCTTTTTATCACCCCACCGATGGGAAACTGGGCCGCTTTTGGCGAGCGTCATTTGGCCTGTAACCCCCTCTACACTCAACTCGCCGCCTTCATCCGGGAGAAGAAAGCCGCCGAAGTGGAGGTTCTGGACTGCCGCGCCCTGGAGCTCAACGATGAGGAGATGATGGAGGAAGTGGCTAAAAAGCGGCCGGACTTAGTCTTCTTCGGCACCCTTATCCCGGCCGCCGGCGGCGTTGCCCCTCTCAACCGCTTCCACGCCGCGATGCAGAAGATCAAACAGCGCTGGCCAAAAACCATCACGGTTGCCGGAGGAATCTTGTACACGACGATTCCGAGAGAACTCATGGGGGACAACCCCCAGATCGATTTCGTGCTCGTCAGTGTGTTTGGCGACTGCGAATACACGATGTGGGAGCTTCTCGAAGAGCTAAAAAAACCCTCTCCCAACTTCCAGACGATCAACGGCCTTTGCTACCACGAGGGCGATAAGATCGTTCTTACTCCTGGAAGACCCCTGCTCGCCAACCTCGACGAACTGCCCATGCCCGCCTACGACCTCTTTCCAATGGAGCGCTACTACGGCTATTCCGCCATCTCCAACTACAACGAGGCGCTGACCTCGCGTGGGTGCGAGGGAGCATGCCATTTCTGCTACGAATGGTGGCTGGTGGACCAACGCAACCCGCGTGATTTCACCACCCACCGCACGCGCAGCGGCAAGAAGGTCGCCGAGGAGATGGAGCTGCTCCGCAGGCAGTACGGGGTTAAACTGCTCACGTTTGCGGACGACGACTTCAATTCGGACCGGCGCAAAACGGTTGAGCTGGTCGAGGAGCTGGAGAAAAGGAATTTGGATCTGAGCTGGTTCTGCCTGGGCCGGGCGCAGAACTTCATCCGGGATGCTGACTTGATCCCGCGGCTTCGCAAGGTTGGGATGTATCAGGTGCTCATCGGCATCGACGGGGGCACGGACGAGGAGATCGCCGAGGCGCGTAAGGGCCCGATGAAAGTGGGGGTTAAAGAATTAAAGGAGCTAGTGCAGTACCTGCGGCAGAATGATATATCCACGCTGGCGACTTACCTGAACGGTTTCTGGGAGGACGATGAGGCGAAGATCCGCCAGCGCTTTCGCGCCGTAGACGAGATCGATCCGGATCTCGTGGTCATCCAACTCCTCACCCCTATCACTGGCTCCCCCATACACAAGCGCGCCATTAAGGAGAATATCATCGAAGTGAAAGACCTCAGCCGGTGGGATATCGAGCACTCCATCATGCCGACGAAGTATTTGAGTCGGAAACAGGTTGGTGAGCTTACGAGCTGGGCGTTCCAAGCTTTCTACGGCAAACCGGGCCGAATCGAGCGAATCCTAAACGGCTATAGCTCTCCCTATGTCCGTACGAAGTTTCTCTCTTTTAAAAAGAATGCGGCAAGATACGAACAAGCCGCGGCCGAAGACGCTGTCGCCGTGTGAGCTGCTGGACCTGCTGTGAACCCTAAACTACCCAGAAGTCCGAGCGCGACGAGGAGGAAGGCCGCAGACGATGGACTAGGCTCCCTCGGGGAGCGCGCTCTCGGCTGCGGCAAGGGGACTGGCTCGCTTGCGTGCCTGTCCCCGTCACTCGGCCGATGGGTCTGTGCCATGAGTCGTGCCGTCTGTAATCGGACGTCCGCAGCCTCGCTCGCGCTCCCCCTCGGTCGCGGACAAGCACGTGCGCGGCCTGATGGCTCGGCCCCCGAGGAGCTTAAAGAAGGGCTCTACAGCTTATAATTTCTCGCCGTGAACCAACCTCAGCACAAAAAAGAGCCTCTTTCGCCACGCTCTCTTTTCCGCCTCCTTGCGGATTTTGCCAACAGCCGTATCCTCGACGCGGCCATCGAGTACGATTTCTTCACGGTCATCCACCGGGGATTTCGTACCTACGAAGCGATCGCCCGCGAAAGCGGCACTGACCCGCGCGCGACCCGCATCGTCCTGGACAGCCTGATCGCGCTGGAGCTGGTGGAGAAACGCGAGCAGCGTTACTTCTTGCGGCCCATGAGCGAGAGCTTCCTGGTCCGCGGCAAGCCGCAGTATATCGGCGACTTTCGTCACGTGGCGCTTGCCCTTTGGGACGGCTTGGCCCATCTCAAAGAAACACTCAAGTCGGGAAAGCCCCGCAGCCGGCTCGACACTTCGCAGCAGCTCGAAGTTTGGGAGAAGCTCGTCCTCGGCATTCTTCCGATCGCGCAGCCGACGGCCACCGCCCTGTGTGACATCCTTGATATCGGCGGCAAGCGTAAAGGCCTGCGGGTGCTGGATATCGCAGGCGGCTCGAGCATCTTCGGCCTCACTATCGTCGAACGCGACCCGGTAGCCGAGGTAACCCAAATCGATTGGCCCAACGTCAATGCCGTGGCGAAAAAATTCGGTCAGGAGAGGGGCCAGGGAGAAAGGATCCGCTTTATCGACGGCGAATTTCGCACGGCGCCGATAGAAGAAACCCATTACGATCTGGTGATCGCGAGCAACTTCTGCCGGTTCGAGTCGCCTGAGGGCAATCAAGAACTCTTTCTGCGGGCTTTTCGAGCGCTTCGACACAGCGGCCTGTTCGTCATCAATGATTTTCTTCCCAATGAGGAGCGCACCGCGCCGAGTTTTGCGCTGCGCTTTTCCGTGTACGTTCTCACCCACACCCCCGCCGGAGAATGCTATACCCTCTCCCAGTACTCCCGCTGGCTTGAAGAGACCGGCTTCCGCTCCATCCAAGCCCACGGCAACCTCCCCGACACGCTGGAGGGGACGACCCTGATCGTGGCCGAAAAGGCCTGAGCGAAAAACTGGAAAAACACGGTGCTAGATGCTAAGCTTCCCACGTGCACGCTCGCGACCATTTGACTCACCCTGACACCCGCACGCGACCACTCCAATAGTTCCCACGAGGGAAGACCCGATGAAATACCTAGCCATTTGTGAGGATGACTTGCTTTTCCGATTCATGCGCCGGGTCGCAAGCAAGCGGGGCGAGGCCTTGTTCCTGGTGCAGGATGCGGAGGCAGCCAAGCGCATCAAGCGCGGCGGCGGCAGCAGTCGCTCGGGGGACCTGGGAAGGGAGGCGACCTACAAAAAGACCCGTCTAAAGCAGGTCGAGCAGGCGATCCTTTTTATCCGCAACCCTGAGCTGTGGGAACAGGTTTATTTGCTTTTGCGCCGGCTCCATCCGGAGGTACCGCTACTTTCCCTTTCGAGCGAAGGGGAAGTAGCCGCTGACCGCAAGGATCCGCTCTTGCGCGAGTTGCCCCTGGAAGACATTTTTCAGGAGTTGTGCGCTCCGTCGCTCCTCGATACCCTCAACCGACAAAGGGTGGGAAAGATCCGCTCCCTGTTCAGAGAAAAGGACAAGATCCATATCCTCCTGCAGCACGATCCCGACCCCGACGGGATTGGCGGCGCTTTAGCCTTACGGGAGCTTTTGGGACGGAAACGAGCCACCACCCCCATTGTGACCTTCGGCGGGGTAACCCGACCCGAGAATCTGGCAATGATCCGGCTTTTGGACATCCAGATCGAGCGGATCACCTATGAGGATCTGCACCAGGATGGGGCAAGGCTCGCTTTGGTTGATGTCCAACCCCCGTACTTCAATCGGGCGCTCGGCCAGGTGGATCTGGTCGTCGATCATCATCCCAGGCGCGCCCCTTTCTCGGCCCGCTACACCGATCTCAGGACCCAGTATGGAGCTACCGCTACCATCTTTACGGAATACCTGCAGGCAGCCAATGTCGAGCCTTCGCAGCGGTTAGCCACGGCGCTTCTCTACGGGATCAAAAGCGATACGCTCTTTTTGAAACGGGGAAGCCACTACGCAGACCTCCAAGCGTTCACGTTTCTTTATCCCTTCGCCAACCGGGCGATGATCACGCGAATGGAGCGGCCCGCCCTGCCGCGCGCGGACCTGGAGGCCCTCGGCCGTGCCCTGAGCCGGCTCCAGCTCGATAACGGTGTCGCGGTCATCCACATGGGAGAGATTAAAAGGGAGGACGTGATCCCACAGATGGCGGAGTTTTGTCTGCAGATCGAAGGGGTGGAATGGGCTGTCGTCTCGGGACTTTGTGGCGACCGGGTGGTTATCTCGGTCCGCAACGTCGGCTACGTGAGGAGCGCCGGCGACATTATGAAACGCCTTTTCGACGCCATCGGGAGCGCGGGCGGCCACCGCTCCATGGCCAAGGCCGTGGTCCCCCTGGAGCGCTTCAAGGAGCACTTCGGCGAAGTCAGCGAGAAGGTGATCCGCGAGGCCATGGTCTCACTTATCCGCCAAAGGGAGCAGGAGCTGAGGGGCAGCACTCCCGCTGAGCGGACGTAAAAATCGTTTTGTTCGCCCACCCAGAATTGACTTAACTCCGGTGATTTGCTACTAACTCAGGAGCGTCTTCGATAGGAGGAGATGAGATGACTTACGTCATTGCTGAGCCGTGTATTGACGTGAAAGATACCGCGTGTGTCGATGTCTGTCCGGTCGATTGTATTCACCCAACAAAAAATGAGCCTGAGTTCGAGAAAGAAAACAAGCTCTATATCGATCCCGAGGAATGTATCGATTGTGGCGCCTGCGAGCCGGTATGTCCCGTCGAGGCAATCTTCGAAGAAGCTGCATGCCCCGACAAGTGGAAACATTTCATCCGCATCGACGCCGACTGGTTCAAAAACAAGAAGGGATAAACGGTCGGACGGGAACTCCCGCATTCACATATCGGCCTTCACTCCGTTCTTGGCGCACTCCTCTTCATACATCGTTCTCATCGCGCTGTCCTCGTCTTCGAACTCGATTTGTTCGACGCCCCTTTCCTCTCTCTGCACCGCCGTGTTGGCGTGGAGGGCGACAAACTTACACGGCACTTTTCCGGTATTGTAGTGCTGGTGCCAAGTCCCCGCGGGAGGCGAGATCACGCTTCCCTCGTGCCAGTCATACTTTTTGGGCGGCTCTCCTTCATTCCACATAAGGGTGTAGCCGGTCGAATCCAGCAGGCAGACATGCGCCCCCGGACCGTGGCGATGGGCCTTCTTGTACCTGCCGACAGGAAACTGAGAGACGTGGGCGAGCATCGCGCTGCCGGCCATATGAATGTACATGTTGCGGGTGCCTTTTCCCCGCGCCTCCCGAGGAACCAGATTGATCTTTCTAATATCGGCAACGAAGTTCGAGTGCAGGATGCCGCCGTAATATTCCGTGTAGTATTTTCCCTCTTTGGTGAAAAAATCGTCTTCTTCGGGATTGAAACGGTCCTTGAACATGTAACTGGTGTTGAAAATAAACTCCGGATCGCGGTAGAGCTCGAAGGCCACTGGCGCACTGGTCAGGGCGACGTATCTGGCCGGTTCGCTGCCGCTGGCGTTGAAGTGCTGATGCCATGCGTTAAGGGGAATGGCAAAGAGGCTTCCTCTCTCCCATTCGAAGGTCCGTTTCGGGAAGCCGTCGTACCAAATAGTCGTGGCGCCCCTGCCGCCAGCGATCAAGACGATCTCCTCATAGAGCTGCCTTCCGGGCTTGAGGCTCCCGCCAGGAGGGATCTCGCACACGTAGCCGTCGGCGACTAGCTGATCGGAGAAGCTCAAATAGGCCCCCTTGCCTCCCTTCCTCTGCCAATCTCCGAGCTCGAGCGTGCGGACATCCGCGACGTAGGAGCCGCTGACGATCGGAATCCCCTCTGATTCGATCCACTTCCGGTAGGGTCGGTATTTGTCCGTCATGAACTGAACATAAGGGTGAACTTCAAACTCTTTTGCCGACTTAGTTGCCATGGCGTGCTTCCTCCTTTAGACAGAATCGAAGTTATCTGGCGTCCTAGACCCTGTCAACCGCTGTGCGCTGATTCGGCTCTACTGCGAGAAATGTAGTTCCCCACCGGGTGTGCCTCGGGGCTCCCTTCGCTTCACGGACTCCGCTCCCTCGGGAAGCGCGCTCTCGGCTGCGGCCGATGGGTTCGTGCCATGAGTCGTGCTGTCTGTAATCGGACGTCCGCAGCCTCGCTCGCGCTCCCCTCGGTCGCAGACAACCGCGTCCCCGCCGCTTCGTCCATGCTGCGCTTCAGGGAGCCCACTCAGCCCTCTTTCTCCCCTCCACAAGGGACTCCCGGTCCCGAAGCGAAGATGGGCTCGGAGGCGCTGGAAGTCTCTGCGAAGCCGAGGATAAGCAGCATCGATGTCTGAGCCCGCTTCTCCCGCCACACTTTTCGAAATAGAGTCCGCCGATTCTTGACAGCTAGCCCCCGTAAAGTCTATAAGCTTGTGAGAATTTGGCGACAAGAATTGCTTCTCAAGCTCCTCTAAGCTTCTGGACGGCAAGCGGAATCAATCGCAGAAGGAGTATTTCATGGCGACAAAACTCAAGTTTGGGCTTCTCTTGCCTCACTTTGGCGAGCACGGCTCAGTGGCCATGTGTCTCGAAGGGGCCAAAAAAGCGGAGGCTTACGGCTTTGACTCGGTCTGGGTCAGAGACCACCTCGTGTTCGAACCCCACGGGATGGAGGGGAGCGACAACACCCACATCGAGGGTCTATTGATCCTCGCCGCGATCGCGTCGGTCACCAAGAAGCTCACCCTCGGCACGGGCACCGTCATCTCCCACCGCCATCCGATTCACCTCGCCCAAGTCATGGCGGGGCTGAGCACGATCTCCGGCGGCCGCGTCATCATGGGCATCGGTCTCGGCACTTTCCAGCATGAGTTTGCCGCCGCCGGATACCCCGACACGCTCGAGGACCGGGCGAATCTGTGCAAGATCAACGTGACCATCGCCCGCAAGCTCTGGACCGGCGAGAAGCTGAGCTACGAAGACCGCTACTTCTCTTTTAAAGACATCGAGCTAAAGCCGACGCCGGTCGAGCCGATTCCGGTCTGGTACGGCGGAGGAACCCCGGCCTCCTGCCGGCGGGCGGTGGACTACTGCGACGGCTGGATGCCCGGGCGGATTCCGCTGCCGACCTTTAGCAAATGTATCGAGTACATCCACGATCTGTGCAAAAAAGCCGGAACGCCCATGCTCACAACCGGGGCGATTCCGATCACGAGCGTCGCCAAGGACAAGGAGTCGGCCCTCAGCAAGGTCAACGTTAAGGGGCTGATCAACGAGGGGAACAAAAAACCCACATGGGTCAAGCCGGCTTCGGGGACCTTCTCGAAGCTCGAGGACATCGAAGGCTTGCTTCTGGCCGGAACGCCGAAAGACATTGTCGAGGTTTCGCGCAAATACGACGAGGCGGGACTCAATCACATCGTTTACGATTTGCGCTTCCGTTACGCCGACTGGTACGAGCAAGT
Source organism: Deltaproteobacteria bacterium (assembly GCA_016180805.1). Classification (GTDB taxonomy): domain Bacteria; phylum Desulfobacterota; class Binatia; order UBA9968; family UBA9968; genus 2-12-FULL-57-22. The sequence goes on from JACPAM010000017.1 coordinate 10,394, forward strand.
CGATTTTCTGGGCAAGGAGGTTCTCCCGGCGCTGCGCGCGTAGCCCCTCACCCTTCCCTCTCCCCGTCGGGGAGAGGGTTAGAGAGAGGGAGCTCGAAGGATTCAGCGGCCGGCGCAACGATCGAGGTCAGGAGCCAAAGATGCGCGTCGAAAAAGTGACGTTCTATAGCGAAGGGGACCGCCTAAGCGGCGATCTTTACGTGCCGGACGGTGACCGAGGCAAACCCTGGCCGGCGATCATCCAGGGACCGGGTTTTCTCGGCCTCAAAGACACAAAACACTACATCATGCTATTTGAGAAGCTGTGCGAAGCCGGATACGCTTGCCTGTGCTTCGACTATCGCGGCTGGGGCGATAGCGAGGGCGAGCACCGTGGCTGGGTCATGCCCCAGTGGCAGGCCGAAGACATCCGCAACGGCATCACGTTTCTCCAGACCCGTCCCGAGATCGATCCGAACCGAATTGCGACCTTTGGGTCCGGCGGGACCGGCGGCGGGAACGCGGTGTACGTCGCAGCGGTCGACGCGCGCGTCAGATGCGCGGTCTGCTACATGGGCGTCGGCAACGGGCGCGACTGGCTTCATTCCATGCGCCGGGAGTATGAGTGGGTCGAGTACCTCCAGCGGATCGAGGAGGATCGAAAAAAGCGTGTTTTGACCGGCTCCGGAGAAATCGTCAGCGCCCGCGAGGAGATCATGGTCCAGACCCCTGAGCGCAAGACGACCACGGTGAAAAAAGAAGTGGAGGCCAAAATCCCGCAGCAGATGCCGCTCCAGTGCGCTGAGGCGATCATGGAGTACTGTCCGGAGGACATCGTCGGTAAAATTTCGCCGCGGGCAAGCCTGTTCATCGCGGTGGAATACGACGCGGTCACTCCCGAGGAGCAATCGGTGCGGCTGTACGAGAAAGCCGGCGAGCCGAAGAAGCTCATCATGCTTCGAGAGACCACCCATTACGGCGTCTATAACACCTACTTCAAGGAAGTGTCCGCCGCGGTGGTCGACTGGTACGACCGCTACCTCAAGTACGACCGCGTCGGCGTTACGGAAAAAAGTTAGGAGCGCTCGATGAGACAGATCCATTTTGGCGTGCGGGTCCCGAATTCCGGACCGCTCGCCGCGAAGGAAAATATCGTCAAAGCAACCAAGCAAGCCGAAGAAATGGGCTTTGACTCCGTCTGGGTACACGACCACGTGGTGTGGAGCTCAGAGATGCACCGCCACCACATCTCCTCCGGCGCCGCCGAAGCCCTGAGCGACACCCAGGATGCCAACTTCTTCGAGGCGCTGACCACGCTCGCGTATCTGGCGGCCGAAACCAAAACGATTAAGCTCGGCGTCGCCTGTCTGGTGCTTCCTTGCCGCAACCCGGTTTACGCAGCCAAGCAATGCGCGACCCTGGACTGGCTGTGCAACGGCAGGCTTATCGTCGGCGTGGGCTTGGGCTCCAAGGCCACGCGCGAATCCAGCGAGTTCGATGTCTTCGGCGTGCCCTTGAAAGGGCGCGGCTTCCGCACCGACGAGTATACCAAGGCCATGAAGGCCGTATGGACCCAGCCCATGGCGTCTTACGAGGGGAAAAATTTGAGCTTCAAGAACGCGGAGATCTTTCCCAAGCCGGTCCAAAAGCCGCACCCTCCGGTTTGGGTCGGAGGTTGGATGGACCAGGCGGCGGTGCGCGCGGGAAGATACGGCGAGGGGTGGATTCCCGGCTGGCTCTCGCCCAAGGAGATGAAGCGCGGCTGCGAGCTTCTGGCCCAGGCGGCCAGGGAAAAAGGGCGGGATCCGAGCAAGATCACGATCGCGATCGAGAAGCTCGCCGCGATCGCGCGCACGCGCGACGACGCGATGAGGCTTGCTCTGCCCACGATCCGGACAAGCACGAACAGCTACGAGCGGGACGTGGACAACATCCAGTTCGCGCTGGACCGTCACATCATCGGCTCGGTGGACGACGTGCGCCGCAGATGCGATGAGTTCGTCGAGAACGGCGTCCAGCACTTCGAGTTGAAGCTCATCTACCCGAGCATGGAGAGCATGCTCGAGCAGATGGCGCTGTGGTCCAAGGAGATCATCCCCCACTATGAATAAACCCTCACCCTACCCTCTCCCTTCAAGGGAGAGGGTAGGGTGAGGGTAAACGCTGAGGCGACACACATGAAACTGTCTTTCCAACTGAACGGTCGGCCGACCGAGGCCGAATGCGAGGCTGAGGAAACGCTGGCCGAGGTTTTGCGCAACCGGCTGGGTCTCACCGGAACGAAGGTCTCCTGCGAGGTCCAGGTCTGCGGGGCGTGCACCGTGCTCGTCGGCGGGCGACCCGTCCGCGCGTGCACGACGCTCGCTTACGAGGCGCGCGACCGCAGCGTCCTGACCATCGAGGGCCTGGCGCAGGCCGACGGCTCGCTCCATTCCATCCAGCAGGCCTTCATCGACGAGTTCGCCTTCCAGTGCGGCTTTTGCACTCCCGGCATGATCATGGCGACCAAAGCCCTGCTCGACGAAAATCCCAACCCCAGCGATGACGAGATCATCCACCACATGGACGGCAATATTTGCCGCTGCACGGGATATGTGCCGATCCTCAAGGCGATCAAGCGAGCGGCGGAGAAAATAAACAAGTCAAAATGAAAATTGCAAATTTCAAAATGCAAAATGGATAGAAATTTTGCGCGATTTTGCAATCTGCATTTTGCAATGTGCGAGAGAAATTCCCAATGAATCATAAACGAGAACAGAGGAAAAACAGCTTTCATATCGTCAATCACTCGGTTCCGCGGCGGGACGGACCGGCGAAGGTTACGGGAAAAGCCACGTACGTGAGTGATGTGAAGCTTCCCGGCATGGCTTATGCCAAAGTCCTCCGTAGCCCTTACGCCCACGCGAAGATCGCCTCGATCGATACTTCCCGTGCGCGGTCGCGCCCCGGCCTGTTCGCCGTTCTCACGGGAAACGATCTGAGCGGCATCAACCCCTATTACGGCCACGCCGTGAAAGACCATCCGCTGATCGCCATCGATAAGGTCCGCTTTGCCGGTGAGCCGGTAGCGGCCGTGGTCGCCCAGGATGAGCGCACCGCGTTCGAAGCCCTGGAATTCATCGACGTCAAGTACGAGGAGCTGAAAACGGTTTTGACTCCGAAGGAAGCGGTCGAGAAAGGCGCGCCGCTCATCCACGAGCGGCCATTCGAAGCCGGCGCGCTGCGCGGCTTCGAGGGCGAAGTGACCGCGGGGCGCGGCAGCAACCTCTGCCAGGAGTCACATCTCAAATGGGGCGATACCGAGGCTGCCTTCAAGCAGGCTGCGGCCGTGGTGGAGGCCGAATACTACTTCCCCATGATCTACGCTTACGCCATGGAGCCCTACGTGGCGATCGCCGAGGTCGGCGAAAACGGGGTCACGATCTATTCGTCCGCGCAGCACCCGTTCATGGTTCGCCATGACCTCACGACGGTCTTCGGTCTACCCGTAAGCCAGGTTCGCCTGATCGTGCCCTTCGTCGGCGGGGGCTACGGAAGCAAGTCTTACACCAAGATCGAACCGCTGGTTGCGGCGTGCGCCTGGAAGGCAAAGCGGCCGGTCAAGCTCCAGCTCAGCGTGGAAGAGGCCATGCTCACCACCCGGAGCGATGACGCCCTCACCTGGATGCGGACAGCCGTGGATGCGAATGGCAAGATCATCGCCCGCCAGGCCCGCATCACCATGAACACGGGGGCGTACGCCGAAAACAGCCCGCTCGTATGCGAGAAGGCCACCAACCGCTGCGTGGGCCCCTACTCGATCCCGAACGTCCAGATCGACGGCTGCGCCCAGGTAACGATGGCCGGGGAATCCCAGATCGACGAACTGGCGGCAAAGATCGGCAAAGACCCGTTAGAGTTCCGCCTAGCGAATGTCGCCAAGCCTGGGGAGGAGTTTTTCCCCAACATGCGCCCCTTCGACGGCACCCTTAAACAGGACCTCGATATCGCCGCAGAGGCGCTCGGCTACAAAGCCCCGCTTCGAAAAGGCCGCGGGCGAAGCATCGGCTGCTCCGGAAGCGATGCCGGTGCCTACCCGCTCACCTCGACGGCGATCCGGGTTCACGCCGACGGCTCGGTTTCGATTCTCACCGGCAGCACGGAATTGGGCCAGGGAAGCCACACGGTTATTCCACAAATCGCCGCCGAGGAATTGGGCGTGCCGTTCGAGAGAGTCCGGGTCATCTCCTCTGATACCGCCAT
>JACPAM010000018.1 GCA_016180805.1 Deltaproteobacteria bacterium
GGCACGTTGTAGATCTCGGCGAGCGCCGTCTCCGGCGGATTAGCTCCTGGAACGAGCCGTACGATAGCCCCCGGATTGGTCCGCCACGAGCCCCAGATCGAGCCGTCAACCGGGCTCGGCATCACGGCGTAGAAGCCCGCGACGATCCGCTTGTCCTTGGTCGGGTCGACCGGCTGATTAGGCTCAACGTACGGGTCGCGCTTGCCATTGCCGTTGGTGTCGAGGATGAGCGCCGTCCAGCCCTGCGATTTCGCGAGATCACCCGTCTCGTCGAGTATCTTGGTGTTGATCCAGCCGACCACCTGCCCGCCGCCACTGGTCCACAGCGTGTCGTTGGCGTCGTAGCCGAACTGCAAATGATGCGTCTGGAAGCAGGTGTCAACGAACGTGTACTGGCTCGTCTTGGGATCGAGCATCGTGAGCTGGCGGTTCGTCCGCTCCAGCGGGAACAGCCTGGCCGATGGATGGCCGGAGCCCTTCTTGCAGAAGTCTGGGTTGTTGGGCCCGCGGACCCTAGCCGCGAACCAGACCCGTCCCTTTCGGTCGAACATGGCATTGTGGTTGTTTGACTTGTTTGACCAGATCTTCTCCGCGCCCCAGTAAGGCGACGGTTGCATGAGTTTGTCGCTTGCCGCGTGGCCCGGCCCGAGCGCCTCCGGCGCGTTTTCATCCCGCACCGGGGCCACGAGGCTCGAGACGGTGTGCTTGACCGGATCGAGGACCGGGATGACGTTGGTGCTGTACTCGGCCGACCCGAAAAGCGGGCCATAGGCATTGACTGTCGGGTAGCGCCGATCCGAGGCGATCAGGTCATGAAGGTAATGCTTGTCGTTGAGCCACTCCAAGGTGGTGATGACGATGTTACGCTCGACTCCTTGCGGCCGCGCCGGCTTCGCATGGGGCAGTTCGCCCTTAGCGATCCGATCCGTCCAATCCGCGTAGTAGCGGATGGGAGCGGCGCCGAGTTGTTTGACGAGCGTGTTGAACATGGATTCGCCGGATTGCCCGGACTGAACGCGGCGCAACCACGCTTCCTGAGAATTGGCGAACTTGCCCATGGGGAATGGCACGTTGCGCGGGAACGTGCGCGTGGAAAGCTGGCCCATCTGATGGCAGCCGACGCAACCGTTGTTTTTCATCAAGTTGAGCCATTCACTCTGGGTTACCTTGGCCGGAATCGTGCCCTTGCCGCCGAACTCGCTGTTATCCGGAATCTTCAGCATGGAATACCAATAAATGGCCGGATAGTATGCTGCCGCGGCAGCCTCGTTCGGCGCTACCACAGCCTTAAGGTTCACGATCTTGCCTGGGGTGGCTTTAACCTTCGGCGAATCAACCAGCCCGTAGCCGCGTACCCAAATGCTGTAACTCGCTTTAGGCAGATCGGGCAGCACGTAGCGCCCTTGATCATCGGTGACCACGATCTTGGCGAATTTGGTGGCAAGGTCGGTGGTTTCCGCGATCACCCAGACGCCAGCTTCCGGTCCGTTCTTGCTGGTGACCACGCCGCCGATGTCGTCCTTGTCGATTCGCACCGCTGCGCCGGGTTTTTGCTGTCCTTCGGCCTCGCTCAGGGAGAGGTCGGTCAAGCGGATCGGCGAAGAGGTCAAGAACGCCGTAATTCCGAACGCCAGTATACCTAAATACAACGCTCCTTTGGTTCTCATGTTCCAACTCCCTTGGTTTAAGTGACAGGAATTCCTTCGAAAGCTCCTCGGGGGCCGAGTTATCAGGCCGAGGCCGATGGGTTCGTGCCATGGGTCGTACCGTCTGTAATCGGACGTCCGCGGCCTTCCTCCTCGTCCCCCTCGGGCTTTGATCGTCGAGGGCGAAGTGTAACTTCATGAAGTATTCCCTTGAGGGTCGGCGGGGCAAAACTCAGGCGCGGCTGCCCTGGGACCGTGACAGGTCGCCTTCACGAGGATCGACGGGCTCCGCAGGAAAGCAAACGACTCCGCACCGCCGGCTTGTTGGCGCCGAGACTAGCCAACAATCAGGCGTTATGTCAACCCTATTGCGGCCTGTCTCGCATGCGCTTCGCCGTCGAAGTTCGGGATCAGATCGTTGGGATCAAAAATGGTTCTCAGATCGAGCAGGAAGCGGTCTTCTCTGATCCGTCCCAGGATCGGAGGCCGTGCGCGGCGAAATTTCTCGGCGATCTGCTCGGGCCCGAGAGCCCCATGGCTGATCGCGATCACCTTGCTCGGAATCTCCTCGGTCGGGAGCGCGCCGCTGCCGATCTGCGCCGTGGAATCTTCCAGGCTCAGTTGAAACCCCTCGCCGAGCGCTTTCGCAAGCTCGGGAAGAGCCCGCCGTCCGATCTCCTCGATCTCCTGAAGGGGACGGGTGAAGGCCTTTAAAGTCGGGATGTCCTCTACCACGTGGGCAGACTGTTGGTAGAGGGCGAGCGTCGCCTCCAGCGCCGCTAAGGTGAGCTTGCCGCAGCGCAGAGCCCGTTTGAGCGGGTTCTTGTTCATCTGGGCGATCCAGCTCTTTTTTCCGACAACGAGCCCTGCCTGTGGCCCGCCGAGCACCTTATCGCCGCTGAAGGTGATGATATCGGCGCCGAGCCTTACGCGCTCGGCCACCACCGGCTCCTTGGGCAAGCCGTGTTGGCTGAGATCGATGAGCGCGCCGCTACCCAGATCTTCCATGACCGGGATCTTGTGTTTTTTTCCGATCGCGACCAGCTCGGCCAAACCCACCTCGGCGGCGAACCCGACGATTTTGTAATTGCTCGTGTGGACTTTGAGGAGCAGGGCGGTTTTCTTGCCGATCGCCTTTTCATAGTCTTCGGGATGGGTCCGATTGGTGCTGCCGACTTCTTTGAGGACGGCGCCGCTTTTCGCCATGATCTCCGGAATACGAAAGGAGCCCCCGATCTCGATCAGCTCGCCGCGCGAGACGATAACTTCCTTTCCCACCGCTGCGGTGTTGAGCCCTAGCAGGACAGCCGCGGCGTTGTTGTTGACGACGGTGGCGGCCTCCGCGCCGGTAAGGCCCATAAGGAGCCGCTCGATCGCCTCCTCGCGCTTTCCCCGCTTGCCCGCGGCGAGATCATATTCGAGGTTGACCGGGTGACTGCCCACGTGGGACAGCACCTCGATCGCCGCCCTGGGCAGGAGCGCCCGGCCCAGATTCGTGTGGAGCACGGTGCCGGTAGCGTTGATGACCCGCACGAGGCCCGGCTGCTGATTTCTATCGATCTGTTTTTCGATCCGGCTTAGAATCCGCTCGTCGTCGAGCGCGCCGTCGTCGAGCGCCTTGCCCAGCCGGATGCTGCGGCGCAGCTCGTCGAGAACCTCTCTGCACTTCTGCGTTACGTAATCGCGGTTGAAGCGCGTTAGCAGAGATTCGCTCTGGGGGTGTTTCAGGAGTCGATCGACCGAAGGAAGCTCGCGCAGAAGATTTTTGGCCCGCTCTTCCATGGGTGATTTCAGGTTCGCACAAGGCCGGGTCAAATTCAACTCTCTGATTGTCATGGTTAGCATCGACCATTAAGGGCTTCGGGGCTTCCTTCGCTCTGCGGCCGATGGACTAAGCTCCCTCGGGAACCGCGCTCTCCGCTGCGGCCGATGGGTTCGTGCCATGAGCCATGCCGTTTGTAATCGGACGTCCGCAGCCTCGCTCGCGCTCCCCTCGGTCGCCCTCGCTGTTGCGGCCATGCTGCGCTCAGAAAGCCCACTCAGCCCTTTATAACTTTTGATGCTTTCGTTGTGACGGCGGTCGTGCCGCAGGGAAGACAGTCAAAAGGTTGTGAAATTCTTTGGCCCTTTAGTATACTCGGGCCGGCAGCCTGTTCCCAAAGAAAGCGAGAAGTATCCCAGCCTCGGTGAAGGCCAGATCCATGCGCGGCTCTCGCACCCGGACGATCCTCTCTGCTCTGCTCGGTGTCATTGCTCTCGCCGGCGCGCTCGGCGTCTGGTGGTGGCGGTCCCGGGGTTACGTGACCACCGATGACGCTCGGATTAAGGCCGAGATCGTGTCGATCAGTGCGGATATTGCCGGTCGGATCGCGGCGATGGCCAAAGACGAAGGGGACGCCGTGTCCCGGGGCGAAATCATGGCGTCGCTGGACCGGCAGGAGGTGGAGATTCGGATCAAACAAGCGCAAGCCGAGATCGAGCGCGGGCGCAGCAAGCTGCTCCAGGCGACCCGCGAGATCGGGCTTCTGGTCGAGCGGCAAAAGGGTGAGGTACCGCAGGCTGACGCTGTCGTCAGCGCCTATCGTTTCAATCTCGAGGACGCGCTCGCGCACGCGGAAAAAGCCAGAGAGAACTGGCAGCGAACCAAGGCGCTGTTCGCACGAGAGCTTATATCCGCGCAGGAGCTGACGGGCGCGGCGACCGAACTGCGTCAGGCCGAGGCGCGGGTTTCGGCGCTCAAGGAGAAGATCAAAGAAGCCGAGTCTGCCGTTGAGCTGGTCCATATCAAGAAGAGGGAAGTCGCTATCAAGGAGGCGGACCTGCAAGCGCGCGAAGCGGAAGTACGCCAGGCGGAAGCCTCCCTGGCCGAGCTGCACCGCAGGCTGCAACTGACCTCGATTCGCAGCCCAGTGGCGGGGCTCGTGGTCAAGAAGTACGCTCACCAGGGGGAAGTGGTGCAAGCGGGGCAGCCGATCTTTATGGTCGTGGATGCCAATCGTTTTTGGGTCGAGGCCAACGTGGAAGAGACCGAGATCCGCCACGTCCGGCCGGGAAGCCCCGTGATCATCAAGGTCGATTCGTATCCGGAGCGAGAATTCTTGGGCAAAGTAATCGAGGTCGGCGGAGCCACGGTGGCAGAGTTCTCGCTTTTCTCGCCGCAGAAGCTGACCGGTCTGTTCATCAAATCCACGCAGCGCCTGCCGGTTAAGATTTCCGTGCACAACACTGACGGCTTACTCAAGGTCGGCATGTTGGCGGTCGTGTGGATCGAGCGGAACGCTTCGTGAGATGGAGGCCCCTGAACAAGCTTTTCCGGTGCCCCACAAATGGTGGGTGTGCCTGACACTTTTTCTCGGGACTTTGTCGGTTGCCTTAAGCGTCACTTCGATCGACATCGCGATCCCCAGCATCATGTCCTCGCTCGGGGCCTCGCTCAATACGATCCAGTGGGTGCTCACGGGTTTCATGATTGCGCGCACGGTCCTGCTCCCTTCGATCGGGTGGCTGGGGGATCGGCTCGGGGATCGCAACCTCTTCATCCTTAGTACGGCGGTATTTACCCTGGGCTCTTTTCTCTGTTCGGTTTCGTGGAGCGCGGAGTCGCTGATCTTTTTTCGCGTTGTCCAGGCGCTCGGCGCGGGCCCCTTGATCGGGGTGGCGATGGCGATCATGTACGAGACCTTCCCGCCTCGCGAGCGCGGGCTGGGAATGGGGCTATTCATGACCGGCTGGTCTTTGGGACCCTTTTTCGGTCCGCTGCTGGGCGGCTACTTAACGGAGAACGTTCACTGGCGGGCCATTTTCTATATCAATATTCCGGTCGGCCTGCTGGGGATCGTGAGCGCCTATTTCATCCTGCCCAGAAAAAGTCCAACCGCGCGCCAGACGCCGCTCGATTGGGCGGGATTTGCCACGCTCACTGCCGGGGTGACCGCGCTCTTAATCGCGTTGAGCAAAGGCCAGGAGCTTGGCTGGAGCAGCCGTTATGTCTGGGGTCTCATGGGCACTGCGGCCATCCTCCTTTTTTTGTTCGTCCTTGCGGAGATGAGGGCTCAGAGCCCGTTCATCGAGATCGGGTATTTCCGCAGCCTGAATTTCAGCCTTTCCAATCTCATCATCTTCCTCCGCGTCTTCGGCTTTCGCGGAACCAATTTCCTGGTTTCGCTATTTTTGCAGAAGGGTCTCAATTACAGCCCGCTTCAAGCCGGGATTTTCCTCCTCCCCGGTGCCGTCATCATGGGCATCGTCTCGCCCCTAGCGGGAATTCTGGCCGACCGGGTGAACCCGAAGGTGCCGATGGTTCTTGGCTTTGTCATTCTCGTCTTCACGCTGTACGGCCTGTCCACGATGACCTTGTGGACGAGCATGGCCGTTATCTTTTTCCTGCTGAGCCTGAAAAGCGTCGGGCAGTCGAGCCTCAACGCGCCGATCAACATCGTCGCCTTGGGAGCCTTGCCCGAAGGTAAGGCCCGCATGGGGAGCGGTATCATCGGCATGTCCCGGGGCTTGGGGGAGGCCTTTGGCGTGGCGTGTCTGAGTTTCCTTTTGGAGCGGTATGCCTTTTTCAATCTCAACTCGATGACGCCTCTTTTGGGCGCTTCTCTCGCCGTGGGAGAGCGCGGGGAGGCACTCTCGGAGCTGCGGGTACTCCTGGTCCGGGCAGGGCAATTCGGCAGCGCGCTGGAAGCGAAGGCTCAATCCCTGCTTGCCCACGTGCTTCTTACCGAGGCATTGACCCACGCCTATCAAAAGCTCTTTCTCCTGATTGCTGCGATCTATCTCATCCTGGCTTTCCTCGTGCTTTTTGTGCGCGTGGAAAAGCGGACGCAGTAGCGCAGGCGATCAGGTCTACGCTGCTCCGGCGGCCCGCTTCTCTTTGATCGTCGCGATCAGACAGCCGTAGACGACCAGGGGTAGGGCGGCGGTAAGGACCATCGTCAGGATCATATCGCCGGTGCTGGCGATGAGCTGTGCCGCGACGAGCGGCGCAACCACTGCGGCGGCGTAATGCATCGACAAGATGATCCCGCTCGTGGTTCCGGCGCTATCCGCTGCGGCGGATTCCTGCGCCAGGGCGATAATCAAGGTGGGTGCCGTGGCTTTTAAGAAACCGAAGAGCCCGAAACCGATCGCGAGGGAGCCCAGCGAGGCAAGCCATTCGTAAACGACGTAGGCGATCGCCGCGGCCGGAAAAGCGCTCCACAGGATAACTACCCTGCGTCCGACTCTGTCCGAGAGACCCCCCAAAAGAATCCCCCCGACCATTGGCGTTAGCGCCCATACCCCCATGACAAGACCGGTTTCCCTCAGGCTCAACTCTTTGACGGTTCTCAAGACGGTGGGGGTCCAGGAGGCAGAGCTCCAGAACACCGATCCGCCGAAAAATTCCGCCAGGGCGAGGACGATGACGCTTCGGTTGAGCGCCCGCGGAAAAGAGCGTCCGAGATCGGTCGGGCGCTTTTTGAAGACTACTCGGACGCCGATCATCTCCACGGCCGTAATCATTATTCCAAAGGCGCCCGCCGTGAGAAAGGCGGCACGCCACCCCGTCCGGGCGATGATCGCGCTCGACACGATTGCCCCCAAGGAACCCCCGATCGCGTAAGCCACCGAGACCAAGCTTGCTCCCAGGCCTTTTCTTGCGGGAACAAGGTCGGACATAAGGGCGTACAGTGATGGAGTGGTGAAGCCATAGCCCAAGCCGGTGATCGCCAAAAGGACAAGCATCAAAGGATAAGCGCGGCTCAGCCCCGCCAGGGCAAAGCCCACGGATACTGTGCTGATCCCGATAAGCAGAACAGTCTTTCTGCCAATTTTATCCGCGAGTCTCCCCGCGACGGCGCTTGAGACGGCGGCGACGACGAAGATAACGGAGAAAAGGCCTCCCGCCTCTATCTCGGAGAGGAGCAGGGTCTGGCGTACCTCGGGAAGGGCGATTCCGAGGGTGGCCACGACCATCGACGGTAGAAGGTTGGCGGCGGCGGCAATCAGCGCGGTCGGCCAATCGGCCTTGGTTTGTTTCGGCACGTGAGCTTCGCTGGCCGAGCGGTCATTTCACCGGGATAGCGACATAGAGGCGAGGCTCGTTGCCGATAACCCGCGTGATGTGGCCTCGGCCCGTCGTGTCATCCACCAACATGATGGCACCGGGGCTCAAGCGCTTCCTTGTCCCGTCACCGATTTCAATCTCTGCCTGGCCGGATAGAGTGATCACGTACTGGCGCTGCGGCGCCAGGTGCCAATCCCAAACGTGACCCGGCGGCACCTGGCGAAAAATGATGCCTTCGACAGGCTGGATCTTCTCAGTCTCAACCTCTATCTCTTCAAAGTGGGACTCGCCATCATTGCCCGTGTAGAGTCTTGTGACCTTCATAGACTGGCTCTTGTAAAAGAAAGGCGCGCGAAAAGCAAGGTGGCGCAAAGTAAAGAAGGCAATAGGCATCAGTTCGGATAACAGGTTCGTAATCTCGCACCGCTAGTGCCTTATTTAACTTCAGCGAGGCCAGGAGAGGACGAGAACGATAGCGGTGCCGGCGAGCATGCCGATGAGGCTGCTCTTCGTAATCAATGCGACGACGATAGCCGAAAGTAGGGCGAATGAGCGCTGCGGCGCTGCGCCGGCCTCGAAGCGCGCTCCGGAAATAAAAAGGTTGACCGAGATGACGCTTACCACGAGGGCGTAAGAAAGATAGCGGAAGTAGCGATCCAGGGCTTCGGGAAAGTTTCGCCCCGGCATCAGCAATTGCGGCGCCAGCCGGCTAATGTAGGTCACAAGCCCCATCCCGACGACGATCAAGAGGTGGGTTTTGTCCATTGCTCAACACCCCAGATGCAGGTCGCCACGATGAGCGACGTCACTAACCAGCCCCACTCCGGGCTCAAGACCGCGGTGGGAACCGCGACGAGAAGGCTGATCAGGCAAACGGACCGTAAGAGCCACCCCCGTATCTCCAGCGCAAAAATACACGCAAAGTAGCCGGGCAAGACGAACCGGAGCCCCTCGTTGAAAGCCGGGGGCACGGCCAGCGCCGCCCAATAACCGAATCCAGTGCCGGCCACCCAGACCAAAAAGCAGGTGGTCGAGACACCGTAAAAGTAGTCGAGATATTTTCCCCCCTCATCCAGGATCTCACTTTTGGCCGGTGAGCCTGGAGGGCGCTTCTCTTTTTGCACATGAACGTGCGTGAGGATGAAGCTGCTCGGGGTCACCAAGTGCGCGGCGAGGAGAAGGCGGATTCCTTTGGCCCAGCGCAAGTAAGGAGCCAGGGTCGCGCTCATCGGCAAAAACCGGACGTTGATGAGAAATGTCGCGAGCAGAACCTGAAGCGCGGGCTTCCCCGCGCTTAGCGGCTCGAGCGCGGCAAACTGCGCTGGCCCACTATAGACGAGGGCCGACATCAAGACAATTTCAGTCCAGTAAAGCCCGTGGGCCTTCGCGGCCACCCCCATTGCGAACGCGATTGGAATGAAGGCGAACCATAGAGGGACAGCGGTTTTTACGCCGGCGCGGAAATGAACCGAAAGAGCCATTCACCGCATGGCTTAACCGAGTGACCGCCAAATAGCAACGATTCACGTGAACATGTTTTACCACGCGGAACGAATCCTTCCGGGCTGAGCCGATAAGCGGGTGCCACGATGGCCA
>JACPAM010000019.1 GCA_016180805.1 Deltaproteobacteria bacterium
GTACCAGGTCGACAGGTGCGCCATCTGAAAAATCCAGCACGACTGGTCCATCGGGTTGGGATGGACAAAGGCGAGCACCGGCCCCGTACGTCCCATCCGCTCATAGTAAAGCGGTCCGTGAATGTGCTGCGCCATGATACTCCTCCTTCTTTATCTAAGATCGGCTTCGGGCACGATCATGGTTCGGCTCCGTCACTTCTTGCGTCCGAGCGCGAAAGATTACCACTCGACCCCTTCGGCTACTTCCCCCAAAGCTGCTTGTAAAACCCCGAGGTCTCAAGTTCTTTGACGAAGCGGTCATCATAGAAGCTCTCGGGACTCGCGGTTCTAGCCTTGGGGTTTCTGGGAGCAATCTGGTTCAGCACCTCTTGGACACCCTGATGTGTGTTGTAGGGAATCTTATCTATGTAATCCAAAGCGTACTGGTAGACGGCCTCGACCACCTTGGGATCGGTCACGCGGGCATACTTCCGAATTGCACGGCGGCTGAGTTCGGAGTCAGTATGAAGGCGATAGACTCCTTCGGAGTATCCCTTGAGGAGGCGCCGCACTAGGTCCTCGTTCGCGTTGACAAACGAGCGGCGCGCCATAAATGCATCGTGGGGAAAGTAGACTCCGGCCTTCCCCATGTTGAGTAGAACCCGTGCACCGGCGTCTTCCGCGCGAAGGTTTGTCGGGCTAGAGAAGGGGGCCGCTACAATAGCCCGAGTCCGTAACATCGCAGCAGCGCCAAAGAGATCGCCTGTCTGTATAATGGTCACATCTCGTCCGGGCTCGAGGCCGTGCTTGCGCAGGACATAACGCATCGTGAAATCCGACGAGGATCCGAAGCGGGTCACGCCAACCGTCTTTCCGCGTAGATCTTCAACGGCTTTGATCTCCGGCAGCGCCATGATGTAGAAAGCCGGGACTTTAACCATCGTGCCTAGCATCGTGATGTCTGCCCCGCCGAGACTAGCATCTACAGCCGCGCTCCCTGCCGCCGCCGCAAATGGAACATCGCCCCCAAGCATCGCCTGGACCATCAATGAGCCTGAGGCAATGAGCACCAGATGCGAGTCGATACCATATTTTTCGAACACCTTCCCCTCGTGGGCTACCCAGAGGCCCGCGAAGACGCCACTAGCGCTCGTGTATCCCACGACTAATCGGTCCCTGGCCGCGATAGATCCGGCAAAAGCCACCGTTAAGAGAATTCCAAGCGCTGCCTGGAAAAGCCGCCTCTTCATCTGCGTCTCCTTTCTCCCTTTAAGGTACTTCTGTGTCAACCCGCGATTAGCTTCTATGGGCGTGAGCGAATCTCGTCGACAGTGACACCGGTCGCTCCGTGTGCCTTCTCTTGAGAACGGGGCCGCGAGGCCTCAGGGGTTGAGAGCAATAAGCTTTCGCTGCGCTTCGTCCGTTTTAGCCGACCAGATCCCACGCTCCTTGTAGAACTGGACTGCTGCCGGATGATACGGAACAGTTACGTCAGCGTCCACGGCCCGCTCCCGGGTCCACTCCTTGAACGTCGGGTGCAGCGCCGGGAGCTTATCTACGTTGTCCCAGATAGCTTTGAGGATCGTCGTGATGACTTGCTCGGTGGCGCCCTTGTGCGTCACGAAGTAGAGGTCGTAAGCATTTACGCAAGTATCTTCCACCACGGCAGCGGCGCTGCCGGCCTTGATCCAGCGGGGATAGAAGCCGGGGACCGCTGTTCGAAGCCGCTCCTCTCCCTTGGGCGAGCAGTCGATGGAGAGGTGGCGGACGCCCACAGCGGCGTCGGCCTCTCTGACCTTGGCGGAGTTCAGGGCGTGAATGGCGGCGTCGACCCGCCCCTGGACCAA
Organism: Deltaproteobacteria bacterium; assembly: GCA_016180805.1. Lineage (GTDB taxonomy): Bacteria > Desulfobacterota > Binatia > UBA9968 > UBA9968 > 2-12-FULL-57-22. Next base: position 1,827 of record JACPAM010000019.1, read on the forward strand.
GGCGTCGAGCCCCTCGTTCGCTGCCGGGACCGGAACAACCTTCACGTCGTTCCAGGTCATTCCGGCGCTAGCGAGGAAAGCGAACATGTTGTACCAGGTAGGGATTTGGGCGGGATACTCTCCCGCGACCCGCCTGCCCCGGATGTCATGGATCGTCCTGATCGGAGAGTCCTTTCTGACAACTAGGCTTGCCAACAAGGGAGCCCCCCGCATCACCAAACGAATGTTGGGAGTGTCAGGCGAGGGGTTCCGGCCGCCGACTTTCAGCCGCGCTGGACCCCGATAGGCCAGAGCCAGCTCCACAGCGTTGTTGACGCCGAAATCCAGCTCCCCGCTGTTGAGAAGCGGGAGAAAGGCGGTTGACCCTGTATAGGGCTGAACCAGCATCTGGATCGGCGTCGCTCCGCTCGCTACTTTCGCCAACCCACTGCTCACGGCGTAGAAGATCGATCCTGCCGGGTTGGTTCCAACAGTTACAGAGCGAGGAAGCTGTTGCGCATCGGCAAAGACGGGGGCGAGCAGCGCAAGCAGGGTTAAGACCAACCTTGGGAACCGGTACAGATTCGGGCGCATGGGGGCTCCTCCTTATCCGGAGACTAACGCTCTGGCCGAGATGTATCTGTAAAACCTGGACGGTGTCAAGCCGACGTGCTCGCTCACTACATATGGTGCTCGTAGATGGCCATGGGCGGGATAAGCTGTAGCCTAACGCCCGATCTTCTTTCTTGCCTCCGGCAAAAACCCGCTCTCTTCAAGACGGCGCACAAAGCTCCCGTTGACCACCTGGTCCACGTCTACCTGTCCAACCTTCGGGTTCAGGCGTGCCACAATCCGCTGCACAGTTCTCCAAGCCGCTAAATCAGGAGCGACATCAAGATCAGGGGTGGTCATCGCACGCAATACATCATAGGATGTTTCTATGTCCTCGCCTTTAGCGAGCCGGAGATTTTTCTTCAGAACCTCTGCCACGCCTTCTCTATTACTGGGGTCGTGGATAAAAACCACCGCCTCGATCATCCCTTTGACCAGGCGCGTTATAAGATCCGGAGAATTTGCAACTGCCTCTCTTTGAGCACAGAGGCCAGGACCCTGATAAGGGAACTTTAGCTTGCCAGTATCTGCCAAGGAACGGAGTCCCGCCCTTTTTGCCTGGCCACCGAAACTATAAGGCAACACTGCCGCGTCGACATTTCCGGCTATGAGAGCCTGAGTCACGGTAGGTACGTCTCCAAGGACTCTCATGCTCAACTGGTACTTTTCAGGGTCCACGCCCAGATTTTGCAAGGCGACCATTGTGTTCAGCCAGAACCCCCCGCCAATACTCTGCACTCCAATCGCTTTGCCACGGAGCTCCTCAAACGACGTGATCTCCTTTCGCACCACCAACTCCCAAGGCAACTTATTGATAGGAGTAGCGACACAACTTACCTTTAGTCCTCCGGAGACCGCGCTCAAGACGCTAGAGAGCGCTGGCCAAACTACCTGGGCGCTCCCCGACGCTAGGGTGGCCATGATCAGGGGTCCGCTGCGGACCTGGAGCATTCTGGCCTCAAGGCCATATTTATTGAAAAGACCCTTCTCGATCCCGACCCACATCGTCGCAACGGTCTCATTATGCCCGCCGTAGGGTATGAGGACTCGTTCTTGGGCTTCCGCTGACGGAAGGGCGGAAATACTCAGAACGAAAGACGCCGCAATAGAGGAAAACCATATCCGTCCGGGTTGAAACATAAGTCACCCCCTTTCCAGAGGCCCTGATGCCGCTGTCACAGAAAGCGAACTGGCCCCGAGCACTATTACGGGCGGGAGAGTAGCCGGTAAGGTACTTTCGTGTCAACCTGCGGTTTGCCTCCAGGCGCGGACAGACATTATCGGGGACTGCTCAGCATCAGCGCTCTGAAGTTGCGGGCCTTTCAGGGCGAGTGGCGAGTTAAGTGCTACAGTCCATCGTGTCGGCTTGACAACCTACGGGGACGGTTATAGCGTCCGGCGGCATCAAGCAGGAAGGAGGTTAAGCCATGCAGTACATCGTCATGCTGTGGCATCCGCCTGAAGTTTCACCGCTCTCGAACAAAGCCGTCAGAGAAGCTTCAAACAAGACCTGGAGCCAGTTGCCGGTACTGAGGCAAAAATACGGTGTCGAGGTCATCGCAGGGTATCATTTGGACCTCGAACACAAAGCCATGGTGGTCGTCGAAGCGCCGAGCGCTGAAGCCGTGAGAGACTTCTTGTACGAGTCAGGCTTCATGCATTGGAACGACGCGAGAATTCACCTTACCCGACCGCTCCACGAGGTACGGGAGTGGACAATGAAACAGCCGACCATTTTTTAAAACTCTGAGAGGGCGGCCGGCTGGTACCTCAAAAAGCCGCCGGCTCTAGCCCTTTTCTGGTACGACGGCGACGGCCTGGATCTCTATCAGCATCTCCGGGTCGGCAAGCATAATTGCACAGATGAGTGCGCTGGGAGGCGAGTGCGGTAGGTGTTTGAGCCGGGCTTCTCGGTATTCCTCTTTGGCCCGGGGATCAGTAACATAGGCGGTGAGACTGACGACATTATCAAGGGAGCTCCCCAAGCTTTCCAAAGTAGCCTTCATGTTTTGAAAAAGATAATCCGCCTGTTCGGCTACAGTGCTCCCGCGTATTTTCTGGGTTCTGGGATCTTTGCAATCTTCCCCGGCCAGAAATATAAGATTTCCATAGACACAAGCCTTGGAATAGATCCTGGGTGGAACGTGCGGAATAAACTTAGGGTGCATATCGCTTACCTCCTTGCTGCCAGTCCCTTGGTTTGCGGCACCTCCTCCAGGAGGTGGGTTAATAACTCGATATTCCCCGTGACGACTTGACTTCTACAGCAGAGCGTTCTTTACCCCGACTATTTCTTGGGGACCGTTATCTCTTTCAGCCTAGCTACCAAGCCGGATTGTAGCTTGAAAAAGCCGTGGACGATACTCTCCACCTCAGGACCGGACAGAGGGTTGAGATCCAGTTGGGACTTCTTTGCCTCGGCCAAGAACTCTGGGTCCTTCAAGGTCGCCATAAAGCCGTCGCGCAGTATTTTTACCCTCTCCTTCGGGGTTCCGGGAGGGAGAGAGTAAGAGCGGACGATGGTAGCCGGATCGGTGATTCCTGCTTTAATCAACTGGCGCGCCTCATTTGACTTGGCTAGATCCACAGCGTTGGGTACATCCTGGAGCTCCGGATGCTTCTTGGGGACCGCTTGTATTACGACCTTTACATCCCCCGACTCTAGCCCTTTGCGCCACATCACCTTGATCGTTTCCCAGCCCCAGCAACCCCCGTCGACCTCACCGGAATCCGCGGCCAGACGAATGTCAGCCGTGCCCTTGTACCCTTCGACCACCTGGATAGGGAGATTCAGGGCAGCTTTCAGGATCCTGGGAATATCGGATGTTACAGAGCCGGGAGCGAGGCCGCCTATTTTGACTGGCTCCTTGGCTGACAACCAAGTGTCGATGCTCGTGACGCCTCGCGCCTTAGTGAGCGCACACAAAGAGCTGTCACCCGCGGGGAGCCCGATCCATTCGAACTTCCGCGCATCAAACTCGATTCCCTTTTGCCCTCCCATAACCTGCTGCAAGATCAGTGCCCCGACCCAGTTGCCAATAGTGAGCCCATCGGGCTTGGCCTTGCTATAAATATAGTTGGCCGCGATAAGGCTGCCCGCGCCGGGCATGTTCTCCACTATTACGGTAGGGTTACCGGGAATGTGTCTGCCGAAATGGCGCGCGATTGCCCGCGCATAGATGTCAAATCCTCCCCCCGCCGAAAAGCCCACCACAACTCGAACAGTCTTGTCCTTGTAAAATTCCTGCGCTCCGGCGGTGGAAACCGAAAGGGCGAGGCCTATGAAGGCTGCGGCAAGCAATCGGAGTGCCTTAGTCATAAGAATGCTCCTTCCATCTCGTTTTCAGGAGTCCAAGTCGGCTGCCGGAGAGCGGGTCGACCGTCAGATCACCGTGTTGGACTGGAGACTATTCAATAGGTTCTGCTATGTCAAGCTCATCTCGACTGTTGACACGCCGGAGAAATTTCAACCAGGGTTTCTGGCTGCCAAAGCACGATTGCAACAGCTTTTAGCCAGTGGAAACGTCCAGATTAGACCTGTCGCTAGAGACAAATTTGGAAGAACCGTTGCCAGAGTTTTTGTCAACGGCAGGGATGTGGCCGAAATACTAAGAGTGGAAGGACACGCTAAATCGTAAAAAATCCCCTTTTCATGTTACTCGACGCTACCTTGCCTGACCCCATCTTGCCTCAATCTTTCAGTCAAGCCCCGTAACCCTGGTTTTCCCCCAGGTCGGAGTGCCACGTCGTTGCATCTGTTTCTTAGTTGAAGTAGGGTATGCCCTCGAAGTTTACGAGCACCACAGAAGGCAACAGCGTGAGACCAGGTTTCGTGGTTCAAGACGGGACGAGAAGGTTGCGTAAGAGATACGGGGGAGCGCTATGTACAGAAAATCCGGTTGCATGACGGCGACAATCGCCGTGCTTACCCTCATGGCAGGGTCTGTGCGCGGATCTACGCACGAATTTTTTAAAGGCAAGACTCTTCGCATCGTCGTCGGATTTTCGGCCGGAGGTGGCTTCGACACATATTCCAGGGCCATTGCCCGTCAACTGGGTAAGCACATCCCCGGAAACCCGACTGTCATCGTAGACAACATGCCCGGTGCTGGAAGCCTCATCACTGCCAACCACGTCTATAACGTGGCCAAGCCTGATGGACTTAGCATTGGGAACTTTATCGGCGGCCTGCTCGTGGGGCAAATTCTAGGGCGGCCGGGGATTCAGTTTGACGCTTTGAAATTTGAGTATGTCGGTGCCCCAACAAAGGAAAAGTATGTTTGTGCTCTTACCAAGGCGAGCGGCATTACAGACGTGGAGAAATGGCTAGCTGCTAAGACGCCTGTGAAACTGGGCGGCACGGGTCCTGGCGCCGGGACCGATGACGTTCCCAAGATCCTGCGGGGTGCGCTGGGACTTCCGATTCAACTTGTCTCGGGGTACAAAGGCACCTCGGATATCCGCTTAGCGGCTGAGAGCGGTGAGGTGGCTGGTGGCTGTTGGGGGTGGCCTTCTGTCAAGGTCACGTGGAGCAAAGGACTTAAATCGGGCGACGTGGTGGTTGTAGTCCAGATGGTGCCTAAGCCGCACCGGGACCTCCCCGCCGTTCCTCTCGCAGTTAGTCTTGCCACTACGGAAGAGGCGCGTCAGTTGATTCAAGCAGGGATTCACGATCCGTCCATCGTGACTTACTTGTATGCCTTGCCCCCGGGTACTGCGAAGGATCGAGTGCAGATCCTACGTAGGGCCTTTGAGAAGACACTGGAGGATCCTGAGTTTTTGGCGGACGCCGAGAAATCCGGCCTAGACCTTGACCCGGTGACAGGGGAAGAGGCGGGGGCAGCCGTAGCCAGGTTTTTCAAGCTGAGTCCGGCAATGGTGAACAAACTGAAGGGGTTACTTGCGGCGAAATAACGAGACGGAAGTTGGCTCATGGGATTAGGAAGCGCATTGGCGTTCAATTTCGTAAGCGTCCCCTACTCTCAGTTTGAGGGTCTTTAACAAACTTCTTTACCTGGGTGGCCGATTAAAGGCTTGTCGCGTACATGCGCCGCCGTGACTTAGCACGGAATTTCGCCGTAGGTTATGGAATCGGGAGAAGGCTTCCATAGCGGAGAGCTAAAACTAATCAAAGTCATACAGGAGGCAATGAAAGATGATAGAGAAAATTGAACCAAATACGATCGCCAAACCAGTCGGACCTTACTGCCACGTGACAAAAGTTACGGCCAAACATTTGGTCTTTGTCGCAGGTCAGATCCCTATGGATAAAGATGGAAATATCGTTGGAGTAAATTATAACCCCCAAACCAAACACTTCCAGACCATCGATTTAGCCGCTCAGGTACGTCAGACCATGCTGAACGTCAAGGCTGCCTTGGAGGCGGCAGGCGCATCGTTAGCAGACATCGTCAGGCTTGATACATACGTTGTTGCGTTTGCCCAGAATGAGTACAAAACCGTTGGCATGAAGGCAAAACACGAGGTGCTAGCGGGAGCGCGTGCATCTGGGGCCACCATTTTTGTATCGGCGCTAATGCAACCGGAGGTGTTGGTAGAAATTTCAGCGATAGCTGCGATTGACTGACCCGAACATGGTGCTCACGATGCAGGAGAACATATCTCAACCAACTATATGTCGCGCCAAGGCTGCGATCTTCTCCGGGAGTCACAAGGATAGAACAGCGAGGCATGAGGTCAGGTTGAGCTAGCCCGAGTTTGACGGACACCTTAAAGAGCGGGCAACACCGCCGACCGAGGTGTGCGACAGGGCGGACAAACTGAATAGCGAAGTGTTAAAGCGCTGCTGGTGTCCGAGGCTGTAGTGTGCCGAAGAGCACCGATAGGTGACCGATTAGTAATCCGCAGAGATCCTCAAACAGACGCGACGCCGCCGAAGGAGATCTTGACCTCCTCGATCGCGTTTTTCATCGATGACCTCTTCAATCTTACTTCGTCAACATATACTCTCTGCCCAGCTCGGGATTCAAAAACGTCACGGGAAGGTTTAGCGCCTTGATGGCCTCCTCGAGATCTTTGGGCGACGTGCCGCCCGGCGGTGGCTTGAGGAGGTGGTGGTGCGGGATGACGGTCTTGAGGTTCGGGTTGTCGGTGCGAAGGAGCCGGACCATGTGGGCCACCACCATGGGGTCCCGGCTAGCCGAGAGATGGAGGATCGCAACATCAGGCTTGAATAAGCTCCCCCAGAGCTGCATGTCCATGGTGATGTCGGTGCTGCCCGAGAAATAGACGGTGAGTCCGTTCTCGAACGTGATAAAGAACCCCGCTGCGGGCCCGCCGTAGGGCTCGGCGCGATCCGGCACACCTGAGCCATGGAGGGAATTCACGAGCCGGATTGTGATGCCGTCGATCCGGTAGCGGTCCCCTGTGCCGGCAAATGGGATGCGCTGCTCCCTCGGGACGCCCTTCGACGCCAGATACCCGTTGCTCAACTCGTTGACCGCGACAACCCTCGCCTTGGTCTGCTTGGCGATCTCCACCGTGGAGCCGATCTCATCGCGGTGTCCGTCGGCGACCAGGATGATATCCACCTTCTTGAGATCTTCCAGTTTCGTTTTGTTGTCGGGGTTGTTGAGGTACGGGTTGGTTAGGATGACCTTGCCTGTTGGCGAGGTGAAGCGGAAGTGCGACCAGGAGAGCCACTCCATCTTGACGGCCTGCTGGGCATCTGCCGGCACCTCACTCAGAAGGATCACGGCCAGCGATCCAAGAACGATGAATGCTTTTGTCAGGCTGCGCATATGGCACCTCCTCCTAATTCCTCACGTTCGACCAGAAAGACGGAAAGCTTCGCGGTAGTCGCTCTCATCATTTAAAAGCCTCTTTACCCTAACGAGGAGGAGATGTCCATCTTTAAGAATTGACCAGCCGCAGTCGAAGCAGGTCTCGACCTCTTCGCCGAGCATACCGCGAATCATTGGGCCGCATCTCTGGGCACCGCAGGGGCCGGTTCCCGCGCCGGTGCGCCGGCTCACCATCTCGAAGGTCTTCGCACCACTCTGGATCGCCTTGACGATGATCCCTTTGCGGATCTTGTTGCACAGACAGATCGGACGAAAGGAGTCGATGATCGCCTGCTCTCGGGCCTTATTTAACTCGTCGCGCGAGTCCATTGAGCGAATATTTAGCCTGTTATCCCTATAGGTTACAGGACTAGACTGAAAGTAGATTCTATGATCGTGCTAGTCCTTCTCACCGACCACCAGCGAGGACGTGAGCGGGTGGGGAAGGGGGATCTGGGTGACGCGTTTAAAGCCGGCATTTCCGAGCCAGCCTCTCACTTCGTTGAAAGAGTAGCACCTGCCGCCTTCGGTCGTAAGGAGCATCAAGAGGGAAAAAGTGGCGCCGACCGGTGGATGGCTCAGGGAATCATCCAAGATATGGTCTTTGATGACGACTCTGCCGCGGGGTTCCAGGCAAGCATAGGCCTTACACATCAGGCGTTCGTTCTCCTCGGCGCATTCGCCGTGAATGATGTTGGATAAAAAGACAAGCTGATAGCTTCCCGGAATAGCATCGCGGCGATAGTCTCCGGCAACGAGCCTTATGCGATCGGCCAATCCGGTCTCCCGTACGAACCTTTCGGTGACCTTGATCGTTCCGGGCAGGTCGAAGATCGTCGCTTTGAGTTTCGGAAATTTCCGGCACAGGGAGATTGGATAGGTTCCAGGGCCGGAGCCGATATCCAAAAGTTCCGTAACCCCACTGAAGTCCATCGCATCAATCAGGATTTGCCCGTCGCCGCGCGCCTGGACCAGCGAATGCATTGCGTAAATGAACCGCTCGGTTGTTTCTGTGTCGCTCTGGTACATGTCGGGCGGGCGGACCGGTTTTCCGGTGCGCACTGCCTGCTCCAAAGCACCCCAGCAGTCCCAAAGCGAGGCGTCGAACAGAATCATTCCGCCAAGATACTTGGGCGAGCTCTTGACGAGATAGGCGGATGCAACGGGTGCCAGGGAAAAGAACAGATCTCTTTTCTCCAGCAGCCCGAGCGCGGTCAGGGCATTCAGCAGAGGTTCCGTCCCTCTCAAATCCGCGCCGATAGCCTGAGCGACGGCGGGCGCGTCCCGACTCCGCTCTTGCAACGCGTCGAAGACACCCAGGCTCACCGCGACCTGGATAGCGCGGGCTTCGAGGTAACCTCCGGCAAGCCGGACCAGATCGGAAAAGTCCATGGGTTAAGTCAAAATGCAAAATGAAAATTGCAAATTGCAAAAGTCAAAATGACCCATGGGTCATCCTGAGCGCAGCGAAGGATCTCAGATTCTTCGGCTTCGCCTCAGAATGACTGTCGTCATTTTTCATTTTGCACTCTGCAATTTTCATTCTCATTAGAGCCTCTCGATGATGCGATAGGAGCGGCTTTTCGGCTTCAGCGGCGCTACGATCCCGAGCTTCACCATGCTCCTGATCTCCCGGTACGCGATGTCGCGGTCCACCTCGCCGACCCGCTGGTAATCCGTAGTGGAGAACATCTTGCCGTGAGAGTAGGCGTAGGCAAGAAGCCGCCGCTGGCGGAAATTCACCGCTGGGCCGCTGAACTGGTTGAGCCATCTCAAGGTCGCCTCGTCATAAATCGGTGTGTTGCGCAGCGTCACGGAGAAAAAGAAGCCTTCGACGGCGAACTCCGGAGCCCTAAGGCCGTGGTGCTCCATCTCTTGAAACATGCGCGGTATTCCTTCACCCATTTCCCTCAGGTACCCCAGATCCGCGAGCACTCGGACGAGCAACGGATTGCGCGAGAAATGGACTCTTTTTTGCTGGCGCAACTGATCGATGGTGACCGGGGAGGGTGGGAGTCCGGGGCTTCTGACTTCGAGCCGGTCGTCGAACATCCACACCTCGACCGGAGCGCCGCTTAGACTGTAGTCCCGATGCGCCACGGCATTGACGAGCGCTTCCTGCCAGGCAAACGCGGGATACTCCAGCCGCTCGCGGAAAAAGAGGTCGTGGAGAATGGTCCTTTCCCGGATATGCTCCCTGATTCGCCCGACCGCTTCATCGATCAGGCGGAAAAGCGGCGCCTCGAAGCGGATCCGCCTGATCACGTTCAAGGCGCTCCCGTGCTGCCTTTCGGTGCCTTCGTATTTCACGAAATCGATACCGCAGCGCGGATGCCAGCGCGCCGGGTCATTGGCGAAGAGCAGCAGCGCCGCCATCGTAAGCGAGCCCTTCTCGCGCGAGTTATCGATCAGATGGTAGCCCTGGCCGAGGAGGGTTTTCGGATCCCTCGGGTCCTGGATCTTTTCTCCGAGCCGCGTGATGGCATCCTCATCCAAGTCGTCCCACGAGGCTTCGAGGACCTGCTGGCGCTCATAGAAAAAGGATTTCCTGGCATCCTTAAGCTGCCGAACCTGCTCGGCGGGAAGAGAGGGAGTTTCCGTGGCGATGCGGTAGAATGAGCGACCGCCGGCGAGCCGGTACACTTCCGGCCCTGAGCTCACGTCGAATTTGAGCAGCAGGAGGTTGCCAAGGCGCATCCGCTCGCAGGAAGGGGAGAGCGGCGGGTGGACCAAGGTTTGGGCCGCGTGCGTCAGGATCTGGATCTCGTCGGTGGGATAGGGAACTCCGGTGACGGTTCTGTCGGGCTCGACGCCGACCACCAGCGTTCCGCCGTCGGCATTGGCCATGCCGACCAGCAATCGGGCGATCTCACGAGTCAGCTCCTCGGAGCGTTTTTGCTGGCCGCCGCCCTTTTTGTATTCGTAGGCGCTGAGAAACTCGAGAAACTGTCCTCGCTCTTTCCTGAGCAAGAGCCCCAGCTCGTCTGCCTGCATGACCCTAGAGTTTAAAATTCCTGAGCAAAGCTAACTTTGCTCCGCTGCGTTCAGGCGGACGATCTCGAGAACCATCTGCGCCGAGAGATAGAGGTCCTTGAGATCGAGCCACTCGTTCACCGTGTGGATCTCGCGCATACCGGTGGAGAGATTGGCCACCTCCAGCCCTTTCTGGTTGAAGACATTGGCGTCACAGCCGCCTCCCGTCGCCATCGTTTTGACCGCCACGCCGAGATTCTGAGCCGCATAGCGCACGAGCTTGACGATCCCCGAGCCCTCGGGGACATCCATCCGATCGTACTCCCGGGTGATCTTGGCATCAACCCGGGCGCGAAACCGCTTTCCATCGAGATCCAGCGCGTAGCCTGCAGCCGCCTCTTCGAGACACCGGAGCATGTGGCGGGTCTGCTCTTGCAGCTTCTCCTCGCTGTGGCTTCGCGCCTCGCCTCTGAGACGGACGGAATTGGGCACGATGTTGACCGCCATGCCGCCTTCGATCACGCCGATATTCGCCGTGGTCTCGTCGTCGACTTTCCCCAGCTTCATCCGGCTTAGCCCTTCCGCAGCGACCCGGATCGCGTTGATCCCCTTTTCCGGACACACCCCGGCGTGGGCCTCAAGGCCGCGAACGATGAATTCCATATGGTTGGCCGCGGGCGCTTTCGTGAACAGGAAGCCCACCGAATCGCTGTCCAGGACCAAACCGGTCCGCGCCCGGAGCCGCGAGACATCCAAGCACTTGGCGCCGACCAAGCCCGCCTCCTCGCAGATCGTAAAAACCACGTCGATGTCACCCGAGGGAACGCGGTTCTCTCGCGCCACGCGCATGACCTCGCAGATGATGGCAACGCCGCTCTTGTCGTCGCCGCCCAGGACCGTCCGGCCGTCGCTGCGCAGGATGTCCCCGTCGAGCACCGGCACGACACCCTCGCCGGGGACCACCGTGTCCATGTGGGCGCAGAGAAGAAGCGGTTTCGCGCCCGGCACGCTGCCGCGAAAACGACCGATGACATTGCCTACGGTCCCGCCGATTTTCGCCCCCGCGTCATCGATCCATACCTCGCCGCCCAGCTCCTCAAGCTCTTTTTTGAGCCGCATGGCGATCTCGTATTCTTTACGGGAAAGGCTGTCGATTTTGATCAGCTCGATCAGCAGATTTTTAAGTCGGTCCTTCCGAAGCAAAAGTCACCTACTCTCTATATGCAAAGCACGCCCGCCGGCGAGAGCTACTTCCCTTCGATGAGCATCAGATCGGGATCCTCAAGATGCCGGATCACCACGTTCAAAAACCCTCCAGCCTCGACCCCATCGATAACCCTATGATCAAACACAAGGGAAAGGGGCATGATCTTTCTGATTGCAATTTGGCCCTCGCGAATGACCGGTCTGTCCTCGATCTTTCCTATCCCGAGGATGGCCACCTCCGGGTAGTTGATAATCGGTGTCCCATAGGAAGCCCCAAATACACCGTAGTTAGTAATCGTAAACGTGCTTCCCTTTAGCTCGGGCAGTTCAATCTTCCTCGACCTCGCCTTTTCTCCAAGCACCCCCATCTCCATGGCCAGATCCAACATGGTTTTCTGGTCGGCCTCCCTGATCACGAAGACCATCAAGCCATCGGGTGTGTCCACCGCAAGGCCGATATTATAGTACTTCTTGAGGATGATCACCCCAAGTTGATCATCCAGAGTGGCGTTTAGCCGGGGGTGGGCCTTCAGGGCTGGAACGACCGCTTTGATGACAAAAGGGAGATAAGTCAACTTGATTCCCTTTTGCTCGGCCACCTTCCTCTCTTTCGCCCTTACTTTTTCTAGATCCGTGATGTCGGCATCTTCCCAGATGGTTACAGGGGCCACGCGCAGGGAAGCCTCAGCCATATGCTTTGCAATGGTACGGCGCATGCCTCGAAGTGGAACTCTTTCCACCCGGCCATAAGAGTCGGAGTCCTCAGCAGGCTTGGCCCGGAGCTTGCCGGCGGCCCGTTCCACATCCTCTCTCGTGGTTCTGCCGCCCGGGCCGGTTCCTTTCACCCTTGTCAAATCCACCCGGAGCTCCTTGGCCATGAGCCGGATAGCAGGAGTCGCTAGAACAGCCGATGGCGTCACCATCTCCTCAGCGGTCTGCAAAATTCCGACCACGGTGCCGCTATCTTCCTTCCGCGGCTCAGCGGCAACAGATGGTTCGGTTGCCTCCTCAATGGTCGACAGCAGATCTCCCACTTTAAGAATATCTCCTTCGGCTGCATGGTGCTTCAAGACTTTTCCACTATGAGGGGAAGGGAGGGTAACGAGGGCTTTATCCGTCTCAATCTCAACCAGGTCCTGATCCTCTTTGACAGAGTCCCCCTCTTTTACCAGCCATTTGACGATTTCCGCTTCGGTGATTCCTTCGCCAACATCAGGCAGTTTGAACTCTTTTGCCATAACCGTGTTGCCGCGTTGCGGCTAGAAGTTCAATACCCGATCCATAGCTTCGACGACGCGCTCGGCATTGGGGAGATAATGCTGTTCGAGTTTTGGCAGCGGCATGACCGTGTCGAATCCGGTTACCCGCTCGACCGGCGCCTCCAGATAGAGCAGGGCCTTCTCGTTGATCCTGGCGACCAGCTCGGCGCCGAGGCCGCAGGTGCGCGGCGCTTCATGGACGATCACGGCGCGCCTGGTCTTTTTCACCGACTCGATGATCGTCTCGTCGTCCAGCGGCGAAAGCGATCGTAGATCGATCACCTCGGAGCGGATCCCGCGCTCTCCCATGAGCGCGGCCGCTTTCAAGGTCGCCTGGAGCATCGCCCCCCAGGAGATCACCGTGACGTCCCGTCCTTCGGTGACGATGCGGGACTGGCCGAGCGGGATCGAGTATTCTTCCTCGGGGACCTCTTCCTTGATGGCGCGGTAGACCCGTTTCGGCTCCATGAATATGACCGGGTCGGGATCGCGAATGGCCGAGACCAGCAACCCCTTGGCCTCGTAGGGGGTCGAAGGGGCGACGACCTTGAGGCCCGGTGTGTGCACGAGAAGGGCTTCGTTGCTCTCCGAGTGATGCTCAGGCGCCCGGATCCCGCCCCCGTAGGGCATGCGCAGCACGAGCGGGCAATAATATCTGCCCCGGGACCGGGTCCGTATTCGGGAGGCATGGGAAATCAACTGCTCCATGGCGGCGTAGATGAAGCCCTCAAATTGGATTTCCGCAACAGGCCGCAGCCCGTAGACCGCCATGCCGATCGCCACGCCTACAATGGCGGACTCAGACAAGGGCGTGTCGGCCACCCGCGCGTCGCCGAATTGCTCGTAAAGCCCCTGGGTAACCCTGAACACCCCGCCGTTCTTTCCAACGTCCTCGCCCAAAACGACAACGCTGGGATCCCGCTCCATCTCTTGCTTGAGGGCGAGATTGATCGCTTCGACCATGGTCAGCTTGGCCATATCATCCACCGGCTTGGTTACAGTCGCACCCGGCCGTCTCCACCGAGAAAATGCTCCATCTGCCCTTTAAGCTCATCGGTTAGCTCGGCAAACGTATAGCGAAACATGTCCCTCGGATCAGGCGGAGGGACGGCCTCTTCTTCTGTCACGGCGACTTCGACCTGCTCCCTGGCTGCGGCGGTGACCCTCTGCTCGTAGGCTTCATCCCACAGCCCCCTTGCGGCCATGTATTTCTTCAGCCGATCGATCGGATCTTTCTTGCGCCACTCTTGAACGTCTTCCTCTTTTCGGTAGCGGCTGGCATCGTCGGCCGTCGTGTGATCGCCCATGCGATAAGTCACGCATTCGATCAGGGTAGGGCCACCGCCCGACCGGGCCCGCTTGACCGCTTCATTAGCCGCCTGGTAGACGGCGAAGACATCGTTGCCATCCACCTGAATGCCGTCGAAGCCATAGGCGATCGCTTTCTGCGCTAATGTCTTCGATCGGGTCTGGCGGCTGAGCGGGACGGAGATCGCCCACTGGTTGTTCTGGCACAAAAAAACCACCGGCAGGGAAAAGACCCCGGCGAAGTTCAACCCCTCGTGAAAATCCCCCTTGGAGGTGGCGCCGTCCCCGAGATAGGCCATGACGGCAATGTTGTCGCCCTTCATCTTGGCCGCCCACGCGGCGCCGGCAGCGATCGGAATGTGCGTCCCCACAGGGATGGTAATGGGAAAGTCGTTTTGCCCTTCCGGTATCTGACTTCCACGCTCGTCGCCCGACCAGTACTGCAAGATCATTCTCAGCGGCAGGCCTCTGACAACCGAGGCCCCGGCCTCGCGAAACGACGGGAACATCCAGTCCGAAGGCTGGAGCGCGAACGCGCTGCCTACCTGAGCGGCCTCCTGGCCCAAAATAGAGGCATAGGTGCCGAGGCGTCCTTCGCGTTGAAGCTTGAAAGACTTCTCGTCCAGGATTCGAGCGAGGACCATGTACTCGTAGAGCTTTTGAATCTCCTTGTCGGAAAGGGGAGGGCGAAGCTCTTCGTCGCAGTTGCCGTGCTCATCCAAGACCTGGAGCCATTCAACCTGGAAGCTTTGGATGGTTCTTTTCGGCATGGCGCCTCCCTTCCCCTGATCGCTTCGCCCGGCAAT
>JACPAM010000020.1 GCA_016180805.1 Deltaproteobacteria bacterium
TCATTTTGACTTTTGCATTTTGCAATTTGAAATTTGCAATGAAGATTACATGACAGACTGTCGATGGTGTTCCCAGCGTCGTGAATAATCCGAGCTAGCCGTTTCAGAAGAGGGTAAGCTGCCTGGGCCGGTTGTCGGAGACGGTGCGGCCGTCCAGAGAAGGGGATATGGCCTTTTCGTGGGTGACGGCCGCGTCGAAGCCGGCCTCGGGCTTGAGCCTGGCTTCGACCGCGCGGACGAAGCGTTCAAGGCGGCGGAAGCCGTCGAGCTTGTCCCTGTCGTCGAGCCTGGCCTGATCGAGCGAGGTTCGCAGGACGTCGAGGGATTCGTCGTACGTCCTTAAGGGGACCGGAAAGGGGTGGCCGTCTTTGCCGCCGTGCGCGAAGGAGAAGCGGGCGGGATCGGAGAAGCGGCTCGGCGCGCCATGGACCACTTCAGCGATCAGGGCGAGCGACTGAAGCGTGCGCGGTCCAAGACCCTCCAGGAGCAGAAGCTCGGCGAACTGGCGGAGATCGCGTTCGTAGGCGACGGCGAGCACCGCCCCGAGGCGCTTGAGGTCGATGTTCTCCGCCCGCACCTCATGATGGTCCGGCATGCGCAGATGGCGCGCGGCTTGGAGAATCCTCTCGGGCTTTTCGCGGGTGATCTCGAGGAGCGCCGTCTGCGCCGGCTTCGCCCGGCCATCCACGAGATTCCTGATCATGCCCTGATTCTCGCCGACGATTCCGGTGTGCGGCTCGGTTACGAAGTCGCGCACCGACGCGGAATGCCAGTGGTAGCGGCGGGCCATTCCGCTCCGATCGTTCAAGCCCTGCTGCACGACCGCCCAATCGCCTTTAGCCGTCACGACGAAGCTGTGGAGGTAGATCTGAAACCCGTCGGCGATCGCATTGTTGTCCACGCGCGCCGTAAGCCTGCTGGCGCGGACCAGCGCCTCGCCGTCGAAGCCGCGGCGCTCGGCGATCGAGATCAATTCCTGCGGCGTGTTTCGCGAGAATCTTCCCCGGCCGCCGCAGATGTAGAGGCCGAGCTCCTCAGCCCGGGGCGCCAGGCCGCGCTTCAGCGCGCCCATGACGGAAGCCGTGATCCCCGAAGAGTGCCAGTCCATCCCCATCACGGCGCCCAGCGCCTGGAACCAGAAGGGATCGCTCAGGCGCGAAAGGAAGGCGGAAGGGCCGTAGTCCTGAACGATTGCTTCTGTGACCGCCGTTCCCAGCTTCGTCATCCGCTCGGCGAGCCATTGCGGCACGCGGCCGCGGTGCAGCGGAAGGTCTGCGGTTCCAGAGCGCTTCATTGTCTCCAGTGCGGCGGGTAGGTGCGCTGGTAATTCGGCAGCGCCTCGATGCGCTCGACCCATCTGGCGACGTTGGTAAAAGTTTGCGCAAGCGGGAGGAAGCCCAAATGGAACGGCTGGGCGGCTTCTTTGCCCGCCGCGCGCAAGACCAACTGGACCAACGGGAACACGCCGATGTCCGCGGCGGAAATCTTATCACCGACGAGCCAATTCGAGCGCGCCAGGCGGTCGTCGATCATCTTGAATTCCTGGCGCAGCGTTTGCGCCGCCTCCTGGATCTCTTCCACTTGGTCCAGGCCCTTGCCGAAGAAGATCGGCCGAACGACTTTATTCCCGGCGGGCGCCATATAGGATTCGCATTCTGCGAGGGTCCGCCAGATCAAACCCGTTTCCTCGGCCGTTTTGCCGAAGAGCGGTGGATCGGGATATTTGCGGTCCAGGTAGCTCATGATGCCGAGCGACTCGTAGAGGACGAAGTCTCCGTCTTTGAGCGTGGGGACTTTGCCGCGCGGGTTGAGCCGGAGATAGGCTGGGGTCTTGTGTTCGGCTTTGGAAAATTCCAGCAGCTTCGACTCGTACGCGAGCCCCTTCACTTCCAAGGTCAGCATGACCCGCCATGCAAAGGGGCTGCCGCTCCCCCAATAAAATTCAATCGCCATGGTTCGCCTCCTGTTCCGTGTGATCTTATCGTACCGGATGCGCCTGGATATTTATAGTGCAAATACCAGGCGTTGTTAAGCCGGAACAGCGGCGAAGCTAAGACCACGGCGTGAGGCTTGTTCTGAAAGCTCTCCGGGTATATTGGAGAGGGAGGAGGGATTTATGAAAAGCGTACGTCTGCTAGGGACATTACCCATCGTTTTTCTAGCCTTGGGAGGATTCCTCTACGCGGCCGACGGCAAGAAGTCGGAGACTGCCAGGGCCACTTTTGCCGGCGGCTGTTTCTGGTCCGTAGAGCGCTTCTTCGACAAGGTCGATGGGGTTATTTCAACCGTCTCCGGATTCACCGGCGGCACCAAGAAAAATCCGACCTACGAGCAGGTTGTCGCGGGCGGGACCGGCCACGCCGAGGCGGTGCGGGTGACCTACGATCCGAAAAAGGTCAGCTATGAAAAACTCCTCGATGTTTTCTGGCACAATATCGATCCGCTCACACCCAACGGCCAGTTCTGCGACTTCGGGGAGCAGTATCGGACGGCCATCTTCTATAATGACGAAACGCAGCGGCGCCTCGCGGACGGATCCAAAAAGGCCCTGCAGGGCCGCATCAAAAAGCCGATCGTAACCCAGATCGTCGCGGCATCAGAGTTTTATCCGGCCGAGGACTATCACCAGGACTTCCATCTGAAAAACCCGCTGCACTATGAGCGCTACCGCATCGCCTGCGGCCGCGACCGGCAGCTTGAAGAAATTTGGGGAACCCAACGGAAGTAAGAAAAGCGAAGCCCTCGCCCTAAAATCACTGAGCGAAGGGCGGACAACGAATCGTCGGTTTCTCGTGCCCCGCTCGGCGGAGCTCTGGTCAAGCCGTCTTGAGAGGCCTGAGGACAGGATTTTTCAACACTCTGCCGGATCAGGACACCAGCTTGAAAGCGCTCTTCCCGGCATAAACCGCTCTCTTCCCTAGCTCCTCCTCGATGCGCAAGAGCTGGTTGTATTTCGCCGTGCGCTCACCCCGGCACGGGGCGCCGGTCTTGATCTGCCCCGCATTGGTGGCAACGGCGAGATCGGCGATGGTTACGTCTTCGGTCTCGCCCGAGCGGTGGGAGATCACCGTCGTGTAGCCAGACTTTTTCGCGAGTTCCATCGTCTCCAGAGTTTCGGTCAGCGTTCCGATCTGGTTGACTTTGATCAGAATCGAGTTCGCCACGCCCGACTCGATGCCGCGCTTCAGTCGCTCCCTGTTGGTAACGAAGATGTCGTCGCCGACGATCTGCACCTTGTTCCCGAGCGCCTGGGTCAGCATTTTCCAGCCGTCCCAATCATCTTCTCCAAGCGGGTCCTCGATCGAGATAATCGGATACTGCCGCACCCAGTCTTCGAAAAGGCGAGCCATCTCTTGCGGACCTTTTCTGGTCCCGCCGGATTTCTTGAAAACGTAATAGCCGTCTTCGTAAAACTCGCTGGCGGCGACATCCAGTCCCAGCGCCACTTGCTCTCCGGGGCGGTAGCCCGCCTGAGCGACGGCTTCCAAGACGAGTTCGATCGCCTCGTCGTTGCCCTTCAGTCGCGGAGCGTATCCCCCTTCGTCGCCCACGCTGGTGGAATAACCGCGCTTCTGCAAGACCTTTTTCAGGGCTTGATAGGTCTCGGCTGCCGCCCTCAGCGCCGCGGCGAAGTTTTCCATTCCGCACGGAATGACCATGAACTCCTGAACGTCCACGTTGTTATCCGCGTGGACTCCCCCGTTCACCAGGTTCAGTTGCGGGACCGGCAGCGTCTTGGCCCGGGGCCCGCCCAAATAGCGGTACAGCGGGATCTCTTCGGCTCGGGCCTGGGCCTTCGCGACGGCCAGGGAGACCGCGAGGATCGCATTAGCGCCCAGCTTGCTCTTGTTCGGCGTGCCGTCGAGTTCAATCATCAGCCGGTCGATCGCCTTCTGGTCTTTGGCTTCCTTGCCCCGAAGGCGCGGGCCTAGGATCCGGTTGACGTTGGCGACCGCCTTCTCTACCCCTTTGCCGGCGAAGCGCTCGCCTCCATCCCTAAGCTCGACCGCCTCATGCTCGCCGGTCGAGGCCCCGGAAGGGACGGTGGCCCGGCCGATCCCTGCTTTCAACTCCACATCCGCTTCCACGGTCGGTTGACCGCGGGAATCCATAACCTCACGAGCTCTTACGCGTTGAATCTTCACGGCTGACCTCCTAAGCTCTGCTGTTTGGTATTGAGCACTTCGGTACCGAGAACGCCTCGCCCTCGGGGATCGGGATCGTAAACCCCGTACCACGGACTAACGTCCGTGGCTTTGGGGCGCTGCCTTTCGGGGAAGTTCAGAACGTTCATCCCCGCACTCACGTGCGGGGCTTTCCGTGGTACGGGGTAAAAAAGCGGCATAGAGGGGTAAAATGTGCTATAAATATTTTTCGCTGCTAACTTTTCTATATGCCTCGACCCAACAGACCGCAACGCTGCTTCCTCTGCGTTCTCGCCGCTCTTTTAGTCACCTTATCCGTTTTTACCCTCTTCGGGGAGAGAGGAGGGCTGCACCTGTGGCGTCTCTGGCAGGAGAACAAAAGGCTGGAGGAGAAAAACTTCCGCCTCCAGATGGAAAACGAGATCCTGCGCGAGCGCGTCTACCGTCTTCGCCACGACGATCGCACCCTCGAGAGGATTGTACGCGAAGAGCTCAATCTGGTCCGCCCCGGAGAAATTATCTATCGCTTCGCTTCTTCGGAGTCAAAGCGCCGTCGATCCCAGCCGGTCATCGACCCGGTTTCTGACTCGCCCCCGTCATCGGCACAAAAACCACGTCGGTGATCTCCTCGATTCGGCGCCCGCCCTTGACCTTCCAGGCCCGCACCAATTTTTGCGGTCTGTGCTTTGTGCCGAGTGGCATGACCAGCCGCCCGCCTTCCCGGAGCTGGCGCCAGAGCGGCTCCGGAATCCTCTCCGCCGCGGCGGTGACGAGAATGGCGTCAAACGGCGACCTTTCCTCCCAGCCGAAAAATCCGTCGCCCAACCGCACTTGAACGCTGCCGTAACCGAGCCGACGGAGCGTTTCCTGTGCCTTCGCGGCCAGGACCGGAAGGATCTCGATCGTGTAAATCTCCTTTGCCAGATGACTTAAGACCGCGGCTTGGTAGCCCGAGCCCGTACCTACCTCGAGCACTTTCTCCGCGCCGCCGAGCGCCAGCAGTTCGGTCATCAGTGCGACCATATAGGGTTGGGAGATGGTTTGGCCCTCGCCGATGGGCAGGGGACGGTCCTCGTACGCTGAGGCCCGAAGGCTCTCAGGGACGAAGAGGTGGCGCGGGACCTGGCCCGCCGCCTGAAGCACTCTCGGGTCCCTGATGCCCCGCCCGCGCAGGTCCCGCTCCACCATCCTGTGGCGGGCTTGGGCGAACTCTTCTTCCTTGTCTCGAGTTCCGGCCCCGACCGGATGCGGCGCGGACGACGACAGGACCAGGAAAAAAAAGAGCGAAACCGCCGCGGGATTAGATTTACCCCGATCCGAAAAAAGAACAGATGCAACAGAAGACTTTTCTACGGAGGTTTTACGACCTATCCTACGGTTCGTGAAAGCACCCATAGGTAAGTAAGAAGTCAGGGCGATGTTTAACCTTGGCGGCCTTTGTTCAGACGGTTTCGCTAAATCTTCGGCGTCAAAAAGAATATCGGATCGGGGTTTATTGCGGATGGCCCTTGAAAACAAAGTGGTAATACTCGTCCATATCCATCAGGGAGTGAATCTCGGCGGCGTCCTTGAGTTTGACCTCGATCAGCCAACCCTCGTCGTAGGGATCCTCGTTGATGGTGGATGGATAGCGCTCCAAATCGTTATTGACCGCGAGAACCGTGCCGGAAACCGGCGCGACCAGTTCCATGACTGTAGCGATGGTCTCCAGTTCTGCGAACGGTTCTCCCTTCTCCAGCTCATCGCCCACCTCAGGAAACTCCACGGAGATAATCTGTCCGAGCTCGCTCTGCCCGTAGTTCGTAAGCCCCAAATGGACGTGGCGGTCGTCGACACCGACCCAGACATGGTGTTCGCTTACCTTGAGCAGCCGCTCCACGATCGGTCTTTGATGGCGCATAGTTTGACTATATGAGTTGGCTCTTTGCTGTCAAGCCTTGCGAGGTCGGCGCTTGACAGCGAAGGCTCCAGCGCAGTATGGCATCGTCGAGAGGCCCGACAGGCGGGCGATCCAAACAGGGTAGGTGAGAGCATGCAAGCGGAGATCGCTGGTGAAATTATCAGTGCACTCAAGGAAGCCGGTGTCGATTTTGTTGCGACGCTGACGGAGGCCAATCTTCACGAACTCGTCATGGCGCTGGCGGAAGAAAAAGGCGTTCACCATGTGCCCGTGTCCCGGGAAGAAGAGGGGATCGGGATATGCGCCGGCGCATTCCTCGGCGGCAAACGGCCGGCCATGGTCATGATGAACGCCGGTTTTCTACTTACGGCCAATGCGCTCGCCACCGTCTGCATTCATCCGGGAATTCCCGTGTTGATGCTCATCGGCCACAGCGGCGGGATGGGTGAGGAAAACCCGAGTCACGGCACGGTAGGCATGTTGACCGAGCCCGTGCTTCAAGCCCTCCACATCATGTACGAGAAGGTGGGGCGGCGCGAGGAGATTCGCCGGGCGATCCTTGACGCCCAGACCCTGGCGCGATCCTCCCGTCGGCCCGTTGCCATCCTGCTGAACAAGGAGGCCCTGAGGTAACCCATGAAACGGTTCGATTGTCTTAAAGCCATCGCCCCTTATTTTCGCGATGAGCTCGTCGTCACCAACCTGGGTGGGGTGCGGCACGAATGGTACGCCCTGCGCCCACACCCCGGAAACTATCACCTCCAGAACCTCGGGCTTACCTCTTCGGTTGGCCTCGGTCTGGCTTTGGCCCTGCCGCACCGCAGGGTGGTGATCTTCGACGGCGATGGATCCTTGCTGTTGAACCTCGGAAGCCTCGCTACGATCGCGAATTTCAGTCCAAAGAATCTCGTTCACGTGGTCTTCGACAACGGCTGCTACGAATCCTCGCGCGGCGCGCCGACCGCCACCGCCGGAGTTACCGATCTTGCCGCCGTGGCCAAGGGCGCCGGATTTGCGCATACCGCTACGGCTACGGAGATCGAAGACTTTGAGGAGAACTTTCTCAAAGCCTTCAGAAGCTCGGAGCTCCATTTCATCGTGGCCAAGGTCGAGCCCGGTATGGGGGATGTTCCGCCCGCGCCGCTGGATTCGCAAGAGAACAAGTACACCTTCGTCCGCTACATCGAAAAGACCGAAAAGGTAAGCATCCTCGGCTCTCCCCAGTCCCGGGGTTCCGATCTCAAAGAGAGGTAGCCGGGCCGAGAGTACGGGGACAGGCACGCAAGCGAGCCAGTCCCCTCAGTTCCGATCTCAGAAAGAAGTAGCCCGGGCCGGAAACGGTCGCTCACAATCGACCCTCAGTATCGGGTGCGTGCTCTCGGATGCCGCGAGTTGGCCCGGGACCGGAGGCCGGCAAAGAGCGGACAACCGCGGGCTCCGGCCCCGAGCCGATCGGAAAACGGCGGGCGCTTCTACGACATGGACGCGTAAAAGCGCGGCATTGGCGAAGAATAGAATTACCAGCGGTTTCGGCTGCCGCCGGGTCGGGGTCCCCGTCCCCCGCCCCCGCCGGTGCGGGTCCTTTCCTGCGGCCTTGCCTCGTTGACGACCAGCGTTCTTCCCTCCAATTCGGTCCCGTTTAAGGCCTGAATGGCCTTTTGCGCCTCCTCGTCCGAGCCCATCTCGACAAAGCCGAATCCCCTCGACCTGCCGGTGAATTTATCCGAGATGACGCGAGCCGATTGAACGGTGCCGTGCTGGGAGAAAATCTCCTCAAGCTGTCCTTCGGTCACGGAATAGGGCAGGCCGCCCACGTATAACTTATTTCCCATATTCTCCTCCCTAGGAGTGAATTAGTTCAGGTCTCGCCCATCGAACACACGCGGATAGGAGAAGAACATGAGAGCTGCTTAAGGGGGGCGCTCATCTCAGGCAGGAATGCTCTAATCACTGATCGCGTCCCAAGGGTGAGACGACATAGGCCTTTTTCTTCCCATAGATTTCGCCCAGAAGGCCAGATACCGAACGACAAGCAAAAAAGATATGGGTCTTTCAGCCCATTGTCAATAGCCGCTAAAGAATTTCTTTGGCCCCCTTTGTTGCCGCAAAGCCAATGGCTGGATCTTCCTCGGACTCCCGGAGGCCCGCTCTCCTCGGCAGCGCCTTCGTTGACAAGGTCGCTGCAATCCAATATAAATTTCTAGTCTGCTACGAGCGGGCGTAATTCAGCGGTAGAATGCCAGCTTCCCAAGCTGGACGTCACGGGTTCGATCCCCGTCGCCCGCTCCAAAATTTCCCCAAAAATCCTCCTCGCTAGGGATACCGAGAATAAGGGAGAATCTCCCCTTTTCCTGCCTGAGTGTGGGAACGGGTTGTGGTTGACATGGATTGTCCATGATTGCTATTGGTACGGTGATTGAGGAATCCATGGCGAAGTCGAACGCGTCAATACCAATCCCCACGGCAGATGTCGTGTTCATAAATGGAACCGTCATCACGGTTAACCAACGAAACGAAGTCGCAGAGGCCCTCGCAATCCGCCGTGGCCGCATCTTGCGAGTAGGCGCTCGCTCGCATGTGGAAACGACCGTCGGGCACCAAACCAAACTCATCGATCTTCGCGGTCGTGCTCTCGTCCCTGGGTTTTTCGATAACCACATCCATATGACCAACTCTCCCCAACGAAATTGGCTCGACTGTAGTTATTCCACATGCCCGTCAATCCCAGACATTGTGGAAACAGTCGCAGCGCGGGCTCGGGCGTCGAAGCCGGGCGAGTGGATCCTCGGGCGAGGTTTTCAACCTATGCGGTTGGCGGAGCGACGTAATCCGAATCGTTTCGATCTCGACACCGTATCGCCAAACAACCCTGTGGGCATCTCGAATCGCGAGTCTATGGGCTGGACGTTCAATACGTTGGGCTTACGGCACATCGGCGTTCAGGACGACACCCCCGACCCGCCGGGTGGTCCTATGGAACGGGATACGGAAGGCCGTCCTCTCGGGCCGATGTGGGATAACACGCGTACGGTTTTCATCCACCCGAACTTGCCGAAGTATAGTGTCGACGATCTGGTCGAGGGATACCGCTGGATCGCCGGAGAGCTTAATCGCAACGGTGTCACCACTGCATTTGAGGCGGCAATCCGGAACCGAGCGGAGACCCTTGCGTGGCAGCGGCTTCGGCGGGGTGGCCTTCCATCGCTTCGGGTGGT
>JACPAM010000021.1 GCA_016180805.1 Deltaproteobacteria bacterium
CGTCTCGCGCGCGATTCGCAGGGCTTCGAAAGGGCTGTAAACCACGCGCACGTCCGCGCCTTCGGCCTTGACCTCGGCCAAAGAGCGAACGCTTCCGGGCACCCGGAACATATCTCCGAAGGTAGCCAAGATCACTCCCTGGCGCGCCAAAACCACTGCCTCGTCCACCTCCGGCATATCCGTCACACACACCGGACAACCCGGACCCATGAGGACAGTGAGTTCTTGCGGTAACAAACTCCTCAGTCCGAATCGCGCGATCGCCTGCTCGTGCGTGCCGCAAACGTGCATGATGCTGACCGGCCTGCCGATCCCGTCACACAGAGCGGCAAGGCTCTTGGTAAGGGCTTCCGCTCGTTTCGGATCGCGGAACTCCAATCGTTCCACAGCCGCTTCAACGATCATCGCTCCCGCCATCATCCCTCCCGGTCGCATCGACCTCGCTTTGAATATCCGCGGCCATCAGGTCTTTTGTCGCCGCTGCAACCAACTCGTCGTAGAGCGCGAGCGTCTCGCGAACCTCAACCTCGGGAATTCGCCGAATGGCGAATCCAACATGCACCAGGACGCAGTCGCCGACACTTACGGGCTCGTCTACGGTCTCGAGCCTCACCTTCCGCTTCACTCCCCAAAAATCCACGCTGGCGCTGAGCCCGTCGACCTCTATGACTTTTCCGGGAACACCTAGACACATAAAAAATCCGCCAAGCGAGCAGTTAGCAGTAAGCAGTTGGCAGCGATTCAGATCTCAGAGTGCCATCTGCCTTCTGTTCCGCGGCCGCATCAAGAACCTCCTGCGGATGCGCTTTAAGCCAGGCAAAGATCTGTCCCAAGGCGATCCCGCCGTCGTTGGGCGGGACGCGTTGGTGCCAGTAGGGCCGAAAACCGTGAGCCTCAAGACGGCGGATTGCCCGCTCGGAGAGATACCGGTTCTGAAAGCAGCCGCCGCTGAGCGCTACTCGCTCTTCGCCGACGCGCATGGCTGTGGCGACGATCAACTCGGCGAGGGTGTTGTGAAACTTTGCCGCGATCCTGCCTGCCGGACTTCCCGCTTTGAGATCGCTAAGGACAGCGCGGATCATAGGCTCCCAGTCGACCTCGATTTGAGATTTTGGATTGTGGATTTTGGATTGAGGGCAATAGCCCGTCGGCTCTTCAATCCGCAATTCGCAATTCGCAATCCGAAATGGATATGCCTCATCGGTCCTTTCATCCCCAATGGCGAATTCGAGCTCCATGGCCGCTTGACCTTCGAAGCGGACGCGCTGGCAAAGCCCAAGAAGCGATGAAACGGCGTCGAACAAGCGCCCCGCGCTGGAGGTGAGAGGGGCATTGACCCCCTTCGCGAGCATCTGTTTGAGCAGGGAGCGCTCGGCAGAGGTGAAGGCATCGAGCGAATTCAGCTCTTTGAGTTCGAAAGTCTTAGCAGCGAAAATCTCGTATAAAACTCCGAGCGCCGTCCGCCTGGGCTCCCGAATCGCCCGCTCGCCGCCCGGCAGCCGAAACCGCCGAAGCGACGCCACACGATGAAACGTGGCGCCATCGGCGAGCACAAACTCCCCGCCCCAGATCGTGCCGTCGGGTCCGTACCCCGTGCCGTCCCAGGCAACGCCCAAAACCCGTCCCTCGATCTCGTTTTCCGCCATGCACGAGGCGACATGAGCGAAGTGATGTTGAATCGCATTGACGGATGGGACGTGCTCGCGGGCGTATTTGGTGGAGAGATATTCCGGGTGAAGATCGCACAGCGCGACTTCAGGTTTCACGCCGTAGAGCCGGCGAAAGGACATGATGACATCCTGAAAGGCTTGAAAGGCCGCCTCGTTTTCGAGATCCCCGATGTGCTGGCTAATAAAAACCTGCGGTCCCGCGGTCATGGCCACCGCGTTTTTCAACTGTCCGCCGACGGCGAGGAGCGCAGGCGCCCCGTCTTTCAGACGAATGGGTAAGGGCGCATAGCCGCGCGCCCGGCGGAGCAGCATTTCCCTTCCCGCCATCATCCGCGCCACCGAGTCATCGGCGTGACGGATAATGGGTCGATTGTGGACGAGAAAGAGATCGGCGATCCCGCCAAGTCTTTCGATTGCCACGTTCTCATCCGTACAGATCGGCTCCTCCGACAGGTTTCCGCTCGTTGCCACGATGAAAAATCCAAGCTCGCGCATGATCAGGTGGTGGAGCGGCGTGTACGGCAGCACAATTCCGAGATAGGGATTTCGCGGCGCCACCAGCGGGCTGATAACGCCATCCTGCTCGCCGATCTTACCCCGAAGCAAGACGATCGGCGCTTCCGGCGAAAGAAACAGCCGTTCTTCTAGCTCTGAAACTTCACAGCACGCCTTGACCGCGGCGAGCGAAGGAGCCATCAAAGCAAAGGGCTTCTCCTCGCGGCGCTTTCGCTCCCTCAGCCGCTTCACCGCTCGGTCGCTTCGCGCATCGACCACGAGATGAAACCCGCCGAGGCCCTTTACGGCCACGATGCTTCCCTCTTTGATCGCGCCCGCGGTCTCAACCAGGGCATCGTCGCGCCTGGAAAGAAGGTTTCCCTCTTCTCCCCATAGCTCCAACTGCGGACCGCAGTCAGGGCAGGCGTTCGGCTGCGCATGAAAGCGGCGGTCCAGCGGGTCTTGGTATTCGCGCCGGCACTCCTCGCACATGGCAAAGCCTTTCATGCTCGTGCCGGCGCGGTCATAGGGGAGCGATTCGATGATCGTGAAGCGCGGTCCGCAGTTGGTGCAGTTCGTAAACGGGTACCGGTAGCGCCGGTCGCGGCGATGCAAAATCTCTCCCAGGCAATCCGGACAGGTGGCGATGTCCGGCAGCACCAGCGTCGTGGCCTCCCCCGCGGCGTCGCTTTGGCGGATCTCAAAGCCGCCATAGCCCACCGGATCGAGAAAAGAGAACTCGAGGCTCTGGATGAAGCAGCGCGGCGGCCGCTCCTTTTCGATCCTCAGGACAAAGGCGTCGAGACGGTCCTTCTGCCCTTCCACCTCGATGAAAACACCCTGCGAGGAGTTGAGCACCCAGCCCGAAAGCCCCATCTCGGTTGCCAGACGGTAGATGAACGGGCGAAAGCCCACCCCCTGGACGGCGCCGCGAACGGCTATATGCGCGCGCTCAATCATGGAAACCTTGATCGTCCAAATCAAACTCCACCACCCGGATTTCATCTCCGGGGGTCTCTTCGATTTCGAGCTTCGCGCCCTCGACGACCGTCCCTCGGCTCGCCGCCTCGAAACAGAAGCGAAGCGAGTCAGGGGCGAGGCGGTTGAGAGCGCCGAGTCTGAGGCTGACGCGCCTTACAGGCTTTGTCCCCCCCATCGGCAAATGGCGTCTCACTGTCTCGACGATCTCGTGCGCGATCGAAAGCTCGTGCATGAACTTTTCCTGCTGTCAGCGCCGGCTCTCGAGGTCGCGCCTTCTCCGAAGCGCCACGCCCAACCCGCTAAGCTCTTCCACGACTGCCGCCACTACGCTCGGGAGTGCGGCGCGAAGCGGCTCGGTCAGCTCGAGCCCGACGGTTTCCGTCTCGAGCGGCTCCACCCCGATAATCCGGGTTTTCGGCAGTTTCCCCATCAACTCCAACGCCGATAGAAGCTCGGCGATCCCGACCTCGTGCGCCGAAAAAAAAGGCCCCGGCCGCGCGGGGAGCGCTTTCGGATCGAGACGGCAGATCGAGCCCGGATTGCCCCCGCCTTTGACGGCATCGACGATCAGGAGAAACTCGGCCCGCGCGATTTCACTGAGAAGGCGAAGCCCGGCCACCCCGCCGTCCATGACCCGAACGTGCGCCGGAACGTCATACGCCTCGGCGAGCGCGCCGACCGCCCAGACCCCCACGCCATCGTCCCGCATGAGCGTGTTGCCGACGCCAAGGACCAGGACGCGCGCGCCGTCCATCAGGCCCTCCGGGGCTTCACCTTGTACCCCGTGAAGATGGAGCGAAAGGTGTGGTCGCGCTGTGTCCAGGCGGTGAGTGCGCCCATATAAACGTGGATGGCAACCGTGATCAGGAACACCCACATGGCGAGAAAGTGCCACACCCGTGTATAAGACTCGCCGCCAAGAAGCGTATTCACCCAGCGGAAGCTCTCCGCTGCAGGGAGCAGGCCAAAAACGCGCCCGCGGTAGAGCGCGAATCCGGTCAGCGTCAAAAATAAAACCAGGAACACCCAGAAGAGATAGGTCAGAGCCTGGAGCGGGTTATAGCGGCGGTACTCTTTATGGCCGGACTTCAAAAACAGGTAGTAGCCGAGGATATCCGGCACGTGGCTGAGATTCCGCCACAGGCCAAAGTCGCGCCAATCCGCGTCGAACACGGAGGCAAAGGCCAGATAGGCCCGCACGATAAGTCCCAGAACGAGCGCATAACCGGCAACAAAATGGGAAAAACGCATCCACGCCATCACATCCATGCCCCCCGGCGCGCCGCCTGCCAAAAAAGGCCAGTGTATGTAAAAGCCCGTCAGCGCCAGGACGGCTACGGCAAGGACGATCACCCAGTGATTGATCCGACCGGTGAGGCTCCACGTGTACGTGTATTCTCGCTCCATGGCGCCCTCACGACACCCGAACCTTGTAGACTTCGTTGCTCGTGGGGTCGATGACGTGAACGGTGCAAGCCAGGCAGGGATCGAAGGAGTGCGCGACCCGAAGGATTTCGAGCGGGCGCTTCGGATCCGCCACCGGAGTCCCGATGAGCGCCTGTTCGATCGTTCCTCTCACTCCCTTGCCGTCACGCGGCGAAATGTTCCAGCAGGTCGGCGTGATCACCTGGTAGTTGGCCAGGCGACCGTTCTCGATCCGGTTCCAGTGCCCGAGCGCGCCACGGGGCGCTTCCCAAAGGCCGGCACCCTGAGCCCGCTCGGGAAGCTTGTACTGGGTGAAAAACTCTTTCTTCCCGTTTTTGATGCCTACCAGAATCGCATCCGACCACTCCACCATGGCATCCGCGATGAGCTTGGTTTCGAGCGCGCGGGCGGCGATCCGGCCGACCACGGAGAAGAGCACCTCGGGTTTTCCCGCGACGCCGAGTCTTGCCAGAGTTTGATCGATGAGCTTTTTTGCCGTTGGGTGCCCCTTCGCATAGGCAACCACCATACGCGCGAGCGCGCCAACCTCCATCGGCCGCTCGCCATAGCGCGGCGCTTTCGCCCATGAATACTTTTTTGCGGCGTCCCAGTCAGTGTACTCCGGCTCCGTCACGCCCTCGCTCGGGTGAAGCGGCTTGCCGTCTTTGTACCAACCGTGGGTGACGTCTTCGGTCACCACCTTCTCATCGACCTCTTCGACCTTAAGGCTCCCGTCGAGCACGATCCCGCTCGGCAAAAGCCTCTTTTTCGTGTCAAAGCTCGGATCATCGAACACGCCCCAGGCAAGAAAGCTCGCCGGCCCTTTGCCGATTGCGGCGTAGTCGAGATAATACGGCGCGACCGCCAGGACGTCGGAAATGTAGACCCTGTCCACCCACTCCTGAATCTCCAACAGTCTGGGCTTCAGGTTCGCCATGTCATCGACGGTGGGGATGTGGACAGATCCGCCCGCGGGCGTGGTCATCGTCATCGGCATCCGCCCGCCGAAGATGGCCGAGATGTGGGAAGCCTGGGCCTGTTTGTCCAGCGCCTCGAGGTAGTGGGCCACGGCGAGGAGATTCAGATCAGGAGGCAGTTTGTACGCGGGATGTCCCCAGTAGGCGTTAGCGAACGGGCCGAGCTGGCCGCTCTGCACGAACCTTTTCAGTCTTGTCTGGACCTCTTTGAGCGATTCTTCTCTGGGCTGAGCCTTGAGCGCCGCCACGACATCGACGAAGTCGAGCGCGGCCAGGTGATAAAACCACAGAATGTGCGAATGGAGGAACTGCGCCCCTTCGACCATATTGCGGACCAGTCGTCCGGTATCCGGCGGGTGGATACCCACGGCGTCCTCCAGGCAAAGCGATGCCGCGTGGGCATGGGACGTTGGGCAAACGCCGCAGATCCGCTGTGTTATGTGATAAGCATCGCGCGGGTCGCGACCCTTCAAAACAATTTCAAACCCGCGAAAGAGCGTTCCCGATGTCCAGGCATCTTTGACCTTCCCCCCGTCCACTTCCACTTCGATAGCAAGATGCCCTTCGATGCGCGTGATCGGATCAATAACGATTCGGGCCAACTGAGATCACCTCCTTTACTCAGGCGCTTTCTCGGCTTCTTCAGGCGGCGGTTTTTCCTTGAACCGGCCGCTCACGGTCGTGCCAATAGCGTGGGTGACAATCCCAACGGCCGTTGCGGCGCCCGCCACCAGGCCAATCTTGTCTGCTCCCGCCTCCACGCCCTCGATTCCGGGAATCTTGACGCCGGGCAGCCGCTCGTAAAATCCCGCAAACTTATCCACCCAGCCATGCTCCGAGCAACCGATGCACGGCGCGCCCGCGCCGATGCACCAGCTCACCCGGTCGTTGTAGCGAAACTTCGAGCAGTTCGCGTAAGCCATCGGCCCCTTGCAGCCGACCTTGTAGAGGCAATAGCCAAGCTCTTCTTCGTTGCCGCCGAAGCGCTCGACGAACCGTCCCGCTTCGAAGTGGGCGCGCCGCTCGCACTGGTCGTGAATCGTCTGCCCGTAGAAAATTTTCGGCCGGCCGAAGCCGTCCAGGGCAGGGATCCGGTCGGTAAGGAGAAGGTCAACAAGGGTTGCGACCAAAATGCCCTCGTTGACCGGGCAGAGATCGAGGTTGATGCACTCGACTCCCAGAGCCTCGCGCACGCCCTTCAGGCGCGCCGGGTTAGGATCGCCGGCCGGAACTCCGCCCCAGGTCGCGCAGCTACCGACAGCGATAACCGCCTTGGCTTTGGCGGCGAACTCCTTTCCGATGTCGAGCATCTCACGACGCGCGATCATCCCGTAGCCTTTCCTGGTGGGAATCGCTCCTTCGATGATTAAGATGTAGTCGCCACGCTTCAGTGCCCCCTGGAGAACCTCCTCCGATTGAACTCCGGCCGCAGCCATGATCGTCTCGTTGTAGTCGAGGCTCAGAGTCTCGAGGATCAACTGGGCCACGTTCGGGTAGTTGGCTTTGATGAGAGCTTCCGTGCAGCCGGTGTCAGAGGCAAAGTTGAGCCAGACCACCGATGGTCGCCGCGCCACAGCTTTTTCCAGGGCTTCGGCGATGCGCGGGACGGCTGTCTGACCAACGCCCAAGAGAGCCGCGGTCGTGCCGCATATTCTCAGAAAATCGCGTCGGCTGAGGGCCTGGATGACCGAGGGATCGCACGTATCCATAAAACCCTCCTTCCCGTGAGGCCAAGCTGCCGGTCAAAACCCTACACCACGTCGAACTTCCGCGCACAAAAAGCCATCACGTAACGAAAATCTTCCAGCAATTCCCATGCCACGACAAATGGCGAAAAAATGCGTCGACAGAAAGGCGTTGTTCGCGGATTTACTGCTTAGGTCAGGTAGAAGGTATGGCCCTTCTTATCTGGCAGTAGAGCGAGGTTTTTTACAATTGCGACTTGAGCACAAGGTTCCGTCGCAACAGTGAGAAATGTCGCCTGAAGCATAGACCCTGGCAACGAGCGCGACAATCTCTCATTGCCACAAAATATCCGCCAGGAAGCGCTAATCAAAAAAATGCGGCTGCCCGCGCGCTTGCTGGCAGCCGCATCCGGGACGGCCCGGACACCGCTTGCTTACAATCCTTCTGCGTTATGGCATGCCCCACACGCAGTGGTATATGGAATGGGCATTGCCCTGGCCGGCTCGACACCCTTCACGGCCGAGTTGTCTTTTCTGGGGACGTCGAAGAGATGCGATGTGATGTCGTTGATCCAGTAGTTCTTGCCGTCCTTCCTCACCAGGCCCTTTCCGAGACCGGCGCCTGTCTGCATGGTTTTGGGACTATGGCAGTCGACGCAACTGATTTGCATGGCATGCGGCATGCCGATCTTCGCGGCAGTGTGGGCCGCCACATCGGCCGTCTCCTGATGGCAACCGACGCATAGGGTATTTTTGCCGTCCCTTACCGCTTGTCTGAGCTGATGCCTGACCTCGGACATGCCGTGGGGATCATGGCAGTTCGAACAGGTCATGAGCTGCTTTGCGTTTATATACTTCTTTGACCTGATGAAATCGGTGCCCTGCTGGTGATGGGATTTTGAGTGGACCTTATCGGGCCAGAAGTCTGTCTGCGCCGCATCCTCTCTTGTGGTATGGTTGGTGAGGTACTCATTCCTGCTGATGCCGGGAATGAGCATCCTGTTTTCCCTGCTGACCGGCTGATCGTTTTTGAGGTTGCCCTGCGGCCTGCTGTGGCACTGGATGCAGATGACCGTCGCCCTTTCAGAAGCGAGCTTTCCCGGGCTTACAATCGTCGATGCCTTTTTCGCTTGCGGTGACTTTACGTGCTCGGAGCCGGGGCCGTGGCAGACCTCGCAGCCCATGTTCAACTCATTGGGTATGCCGTCGCCATCGATATCGGCCTCGCCGCTCGGGTCATTGACGGCGCCGGCAACGAAGCCGCCACCCGCGGTCGGGGTGAGGGTATAGCCGGTGTAATGGCACGATGCACATTCAATCTCGAACGACTTCCTTGCCGGCGGATCGGTCAATTTCTTCGCACTCTCGTTGAAGAGCCAGTCCGCATGATAGTCTCTCCACGGCTTTCTCGTCCGGTCGTTGTAGCTCTCGTTTCCGAGTGAATTGTACTGGACAAACGGGAAGAGAGAGCCGTTGACCCGGAAAAGGTAGCGCTGCTTGTAAAGGCCGCCGCCGTAGGTCATCTCTACGATGTAGACCCTTGCAGGGTCGGAGGGATCTTTCATATTTTCGGTCTTAAATTTCAATTTACCGTCGCTGTCCTTGAAAAATGTCGCGGCAAAGCTGACCGATGCGGGGTCGGCAGGCATCTTCTCGGACATCAGATACTTGTCGAAACCTCTGCCTTTATCGAAATTGTAAAAATAAAACTTGGCGCCCGCCATGAGCTTGTTCAGGCCGTCATTGAAATTGGGGAAGCGGGAATGATCCTGCAGGCCGCTCGGTTTCCCGACCACACCGATCCCGAGCTTGTGGAGCGTCTTCTTTTCGCTCGCGTACTGCTGATGGCACATCAGGCATTGCGAAGTGCCGACATGGGTTGCATTGTCGGGAATCCTGCCCGAAAGAAGTATCTTGATCGGCTTTCCCGAGAGAGCAGATGCCGATACCGCCTTATTGGACCGGTCTCCGCCGGGGAGATGCTCTTTATCGGACGGCTCGACGTAAATGAA
>JACPAM010000022.1 GCA_016180805.1 Deltaproteobacteria bacterium
TCGAAGATCTTCATATGCGGCCAGAGCGCGTAGCTTTGAAAGATCATCTGCACGCCTCTGCGGCCTGGGGGAATGTCGTTGACCGGGACGCCGCCGATGAAGATCGTCCCGCTGTCGGGCGTCTCAAGGCCGGCGATGAGCCTGAGGGTCGTGGTCTTGCCGCAGCCGCTCTCGCCGACGATAACCAGGAACTCCCCGTCGACCACGTGAAGGTCGGCCTCATCCACCGCAACCACGACTCCGAACCGTTTGGTCAAGCGGCGCAAGGTGACGGTGACCATCGCGGGCCATGTTATTTTATCGGGATGGAAAAAACAATGCGGTAGTAGGCTCCGCCAGAGGCGAATCAGCCTTGGGCTGAAACAGGCAACAGGCAATAGAGATCAGGCGACAGGGGAGAGGCCGGTAGGGATCAGCGGCCTTGGAAAATCGCTGGCTCCTGTGGTAATAGCTGCAACGGAAGAGTCATGGCCGTGGACGGAAATTACGATTGGATAGTGGTTGGGTCGGGAGTTTCCGGCTTGTCCGGCGCCCTTTGGGCCTCGCGGCATGGGCTGAAGACGCTCCTGATCGAGAAGGCCTCGGTGGTTGGCGGGGCCACCGCCTACTCCTACGGGAGCCTTTGGGTACCCAATAATCTCCTGGAACGTGAAGCGGGCATAGAGGACTCCGAGGAAGACGCCATCACGTATATGCGGTATCTCTCAGGCGGCTTTGCCGACGAGGCGCACCTTATCACCTATGTCCGTGAAGCGCCCCGGGCGATCGAGGAGTTGCTCGGGTGGGGGGTTAAGCTGCGGCTCATCGAGGGAGTCGCGGATCATTATTTTCCCATTGCGCCGGGGTCGCAGAAAAGGGGCCGGATGCTCGAAGCAGTGCCCATGCTTAGAAAACAGCTTCCTGCCGAGGCTCCGCCGCTGCAACAGAGTCCCTACATGCCGGAAGGGATCTCGTGGACCGACGCGATCCGCCTCGGCGGCTTGGGCAATCGGTTCAGTTGGGACCAGGAAAAGGTCAAGGAGGCGTCTTCTTACTACGCCGCAGGGCAGGGGCTCGTGGCTGCTCTGCTGCGCGCCTGCTTGGAGGACAGCGTCACCATCCGAGTCGATATGCCGGCCACGAGGCTTCTCGTGGAGCAAGGACGTGTCGTCGGGGTCGAGGCGGCTTCAGCCGGAGAAGTCCGCTCCAAGTACGGAGTCTTTCTCGCCACTGGAGGCTACGAAAGCAATCGCGAGCTGGTGCGGGCTTTCCAATGGTTTCCGGAGACGGTTTCGCATTATCCACCCACTCAAACCGGGGATGGGATGGTCCTTGCCATGGAGATCGGCGCAGCGATCCGAGTCATCCCCGTGACCCTGGCCTCCATGGTTGGCTACTGGATCCCGCACACGGATGGGACTAAAGAATTTCACTCCGCGGGGATTCAGGAGCTCGCCTACCCGCATTCCATGGTCGTGAACGGGGAGGGGAGGAGGTTCGCGGATGAGTCGTTTTTCCAGGCATTCACAGTGAAGCTCAGGGAATTCGATGTCCTCAACAAGCATCGGTATAAAAATATTCCCTGCTATTTGATCTTTGATGCGCAGTTTGCCCGTCGCTATCCGTTCGCTGGAAATCCGCCGGGAGCGCCGGTTTCCGCTTGGGTCACGCGCGCGGGGTCGTGGTCAGAATTAGCGAAGCTGCTTCACATCGACGGCGAGCAACTGGAGCGCACGGTGGCCGCGTTCAATGGGGAGGCCCGCGCCGGCCGCGACCCGGAGTTCGGTCGCGGCGCCACGTCGTGGGGGCGGAGCGTCGGCGACCCGCGACACCCCGTGAACGCTAATGTGGCTCCCTTGGAGCAGCCGCCTTTCTACGGTGTTGAGCTTTTCCCGACAGAATCGTCTTCCGCTGGCTTGCACACCGACGTCTCTGGCAGGGTCCTTCACGTCCGCGGGCGCGTGATCGAGGGGTTATATGCCGGTGGCGTCGTCACTGCGCGCACTGCGTACGGCGCCGGCTACCAAGCGGGTTACAGCCTGGCAAGCGGGATTATTCTTGCCCGCCTCGCGGTGAGGCACGCGGTGGGCACCACGGCCTTCTACCCTATCCGCTAAGTCCCAAGAGCTTTGCGGCGTTCCCTCCGAGGATTCTCTGTTTGTCCTCGTCCGATACCGATAGCGCCTGGATGACGTCCACGGACCTTTTCAGCGGTATGGGCACCGGAGGAAAATCGCTCCCGAACACCACGTGGTTGGCTCCCACCGTTTGCACCGCGCACAGCACCGCCGGCGTGTGAAGGCTGACGGTATCGAGATAGAGCTCAGCGATGTAACTCGCCGGAGGGCGGGTCAAGACATCCGGCTCCCACGGGCCGAAGCTCATGTCCTTCCTCAGCTCGTAACCGAAGCCGAGCCTGCCGGGAAGCATGGGGAGCGCCCCTCCGACGTGGGCGGCCACGATCTTCAATTTAGGAAATTTCTCCAGGCCGCCCATCAAGATGAAGCGGGTGAGGGAAAGAGTCGTGTCGAACGGCCTTCCGAGCATCTCGGGCAGGCGGAAGATCTCCATCTTCTCATTGCCGATCGTGAACTTCGGAGGGTGAACGAAAAGGGGAACGTCGAGATCGCAGACCAATTCGAAAAACGGCTCGGCGCGGGGTGAATCGAGATACTCGCCGTCTACGCTCGAATTGATCATGATGCCTTTGAGCCCGTATTGACGGACCGCGCGCTCGGTCTCTTTGAGCCCCTCGTCGCCGGCAAACGGGATCGAGCACGCAAGTCCAAGCAGGTGCCTGGAGTGCTTGGCCGTCGCCTCGGCGGCAAACTCGTTGAACTCCTTGACGATGTCCATCGGCTTGGCGTTCTCCGGCGTGCGAATCCAGTTGTTGCCGAAGACGGTGAGATCGACGCCGCCGCGTTGCTGCTCTTCGATGAGCCCTTCGATATTGAAAATCGCCGGCGGCGACTTCGGGGAATACCAGCTTCTGGGCGCCAAATGGGCGTGACAATCGATCACCATAACTCTTTTCCTCTCGTTTTTTTCCGTGAACATATGCGCACGAACTCAGGTTTGTCAAACAACCCGCCCTCCTGCTTTCTGTTTTGCGATATGCTAAAAGCTTTTTCTTATGAAACGAACTAAGACTCAGATCGAACGGCTCATCCGCGGCGCGCTCGGCGAGATCAAGGCGGATTTGATCATCACGGGAGGCCATTTGGTGAACGTCTATTCGGGCGAGCTGCTTTCAGGCATGGAGATTGCCGTCCTGGACGGGAGGGTCTGCTATGTCGGGCCGAGCGCAGCGCACGCCCGCGGCCCTGAGACTCAGCCGATCGATGCGAATGGCCTGGTGGTTGCGCCGGGCTTTATCGATGGCCACACGCATATCAGCCATTTTTGCCGCCCGTATGAATACCTCGAGGCTTATCTCGCTCATGGCACGACCGCCGTGATCTCCACCTGTGATGAGCTTGCCTCCGTTTTTGGCTTTGAAGGGGTGAAGCTCTTTCTCGAAGAGGTCGAGAGGCATCCGGCGCGCGCCTTTACCATGCTCTCTATGGCGGCGCCGCAAGACCCGCTTCTGTGCAGTACCCGTTCTTTTTCCCAGGCGGAGGTCGTCGAGGGTCTGGCGCACCCGCGGATTTTGGGGCTGGGCGAGATCGTCTCCTGGGTACGCCTCATCGAGGGCGATTCCGAGATTTTGGACAGAATCGAGGCCGCATGGCGCGAAGGCAAAACGATTGACGGCCATACGGCGGGAGCGAGAGATCAGAAGCTTTGCGCTATCGCCGCTGCCGGGGTTTCCTCCTGTCACGAGCCGATAAGCGAGGAGGATGTGCTCCAGCGCTTGCGAGCAGGGTATTGGGTAATGCTGCGCGAAGGCACTTTCCGGCGCGATCTCGAGGCGACCCTGAAGCCGTTCGTGAGGGACGGCTTGAATCCCCACCGCCTTATCTTAGTGAGCGACAGCATGGCTCCGGAGGATATCGCCCGCGACGGTCATTTGGATTTCATTGTGAGGCGGGCTATCAGCTTGGGATTGCCTCCGGTTCAAGCCATCCAGGCCGTCACTCTCAACCCGGCGACCTACTCCGGGCTCGCGCAAGACATCGGGGGTATTGCCCCTGGCCGCTACGCGGACCTGGTCCTGCTCGAAGACCTCGAGGAAGTGCGTGTGCATTCCGTGTACATAGGGGGGAAAGTCGCGGCGGAGACGGGGAGGACTCTAACGCTTAAGGATCCGATCTCGTTTCCGGCTGATATGTTCCGATCCCTCCAGTTTGGCCATCCGATCACGCCAGAGTCTTTCTGCATTCCGTGCTCTTCGCAGTCGGTAAAGATCCGTGTCATGGAGTTTCTAAACCCCACGATCACCGCGGAGCGGATCCTAAAGCGTTCCCCTCGCAACGGCGCCCTGGAGGCGGATTGGGATCAGGACCTCATGAAAGTTGCGGTTTTCGACCGCCATGGCAAGACCGGGAAGATCGCCTTCGGGTTTCTCAAGGGGCTTGGGGTCAGGGTAGGAGCGATCGGCACGACAAATAACCTCGACGAGAATACCCTCCTGGTCACCGGCAGCAGCGACCGAGACATGGCCCTGTGCGCTAATCTGTTGCTTCAGAGCGGTGGCGGGATGGCCGTAGTCGACCAGGGAGAGATCTTGGAAAGGCTCGATTTCCCTTTGGGCGGCATCTTTTCGCTCGAGCCCTGGCCGATTGTGGGAGAGGGGTTGACGCGAATTCACCGCTGTCTCAGGGAACGGGGCGCCCGATTTCCCAAAGCTATCTACGCGATCTGCTTTCTTACCTTCGCGACGCTTCCCGCGCTTCGCATCACGGCACGCGGCCTGGTTGCGGTAAAGGAGCGCAAGATCGTCCCGTTGATCGTGGACGAATGATCTAGCCCGCGACCGAGGGGAGTGCGAGCGAGGCTGCGGACGTCCGATTACAAACGGTACGACTCATGGCACTAGCCCATCGGCCGCAGCCGAGAGTGCGCTTCCCGAGGAAGCTTAGTCTATCAGCCGCGGCCCGGTCGCTCGGCCCCGAGGAGCTTTGGAGGCAAGTGCGGGCTAGGAGGAGCTTTTTTCGGGTATCGCCTCAGTTGCCTCCGGGCGAACCAACGGCAAGACCTTGCCGTCTTTTTCCTTCCGCATCGAACAATGCCCTTCCAGAATCGCGCCATCGCCGATGACCAAGCTTTGCGTCGTGACGTCGCCGAGGACAACCCCCGGCGGCTGGATCTCGATTCTTTTATCGGCCTGAACATCCGCCGTCACCTTCCCGCGAATTAGGGCAGACGTACAAGCGATTTTTCCTTTAATCGTGGCATGTTCCCCGACGTTTATGTTGCCGTGAACCAGAATCTCACCTTCAACCTCTCCCTCGATGGTTGTGGTTCCCTCGAAGAGCAGCCTTCCATTGGCTTTGGTCCCGGGACCCAGGTACGCGCCGAGTTCCGATAGTTGCGCTGCAGCCAACTTGCTTAGTTCCGCCATGATTCTCCCCTTGGTCTTTGATTAAAGGCGAATGTAAACCGGATGGGCCTCTTTTGTCCAGAGGCAGCACAACGGTGAGGCTCGGGGTCGCAAGCGTCGGGCAGTCCTAGTTGCTGCTTTGGTAGTCTCAAATTAAGTCTGCTAGTCTTGTTTTTATACGAGTTAGAGTCTTCTTAATACTCTGATTCCACATCGATTTGACTGGCCTCCGCGGAAGACGCGTAAATTCAACAACATAGCAAGACGGCACGGATGCTGCTTATTGCCAAGGTGGAGCGTGATGCGATGACCAAGAAAGCCGTTCGAATCGTCGTTTTAGTCCTCGCCCTCCTGGCCCTGACCCAAATAGCCTATGCAGGAACAGCGACGGCCCCCCTCTTCGTTAGCGCGACCGTCTTGTCCAAAAGTCGGATTTCCAGCCTGCCGGAGCTTTCATCGGCACAACTCGGCGCCGGTTCTAAAACGATGAATGAAGCGGCGGCCGGATCTCTATCCATCAGCGCGACACGGGGTGTTAGGTACCGGGTTTTGATCCCGGCGCCCTCTGCCGAGGCTGGAGCCCAGGACGAGAGCCCCCGGCTTTCCCACATTACCATCGAGTGGTAAGGCTCCTCCTTTCCTCTCCCTCTCAAACCTTCTTTCCCCTATTGCCTGATGCCTAGTGCCTAGTGCCTTTCGCCTTCTCTGCCAGCAGGCGTTCGATAGCCGCCCCGAGTTCCCTGTGCGTGAATGGTTTCGCGAGGTAATCGTCGCAGCCGCTTGCCAGGCATTTTCCCCGATCTTCGGGAAGCGCCCTGGCCGTCGCTGCCAGTATGGGAATGGCTTTTGTCTTTGGATTGGCGCGTATTTGGGAGGCCGCCTGGAGGCCGTCCAATTTAGGCAAGGCGATATCCATAACAATCAGGTCGGGAAGCCCGGTTGCCGCTAGCTCAACGGCTTCGACGCCGTCTTTGGCTACCACGACATCGTAGCCTAGTAGCTCCAGTTCCTGCTGCATCACCTCAATGGTGGCTGGGTTATCTTCCACTAAAAGAATTCGTGTTTTCATATTGACCCTCGATTCGAATCACGCCGCCATAGGCAAGCGAACGGTAAAAGTGGACCCTTGGTTGACTTCGCTCTCAGCCTCGACAGTGCCGCCATGGGCCTCCACGATGGTCTTCACGATAAAAAGTCCCAGGCCCGTTCCCTCGACTTTGCCCGAGCCTTTGAGCCGGCGAAACTCGCCGAACAGCATCGGAAGCTCGTGCTTGGGAATACCCATCCCGGTGTCGCTGACGCTAGCGCAAACCCTGCCTTTTTCCAGCCACGATCTGAGCGTCACAAAGCCTCCCCTGGGAGTGAATTTAATAGCATTTCCGACGAGATTCCAGAACACCCGGTCCAGTTGCATTTCATCTCCGAGGACGCGCGGCAGTCCGGAATTCAGATCGACCTTCAGGTTTATCTCTTTTTGCCGCAGCAGAGACATCTGCTGTTGGCTGGCCTCTCGTAGGATCGTGTTGATATCTACCGGCTTGGGCTCGAAGCTGATCGCTCCTGCCTCGGTTTTGGAGGCCTCCAAAAACCCCGTGACCAATTTGACGATCCGCTGGCCGTTGTCCTGAATGCGGTCGAGCATCTCGAGCTTGTCTTTCGACGCGGAGTCCTGTAAGCCCGCCTGAACTGCTTCGGCGTAGCCCATCATGACGCCCAGAGGGTTCTTGATATCATGAGCAAGGGCCGATACCAATTGCCGTTTTATGTGCTCGGTGTGCTCGGCTCTTTCGGCTCTACTTCTTTCGTTTCTCGCTTGTTCCGCGAGGTAGGCGTACAGGATGGAGACCCCGAAAAGAAACGGGATGCGAAACAGGAGATCCGGGTCGAACTGAAAAGGATTTGCGCTGGAGAACGGGTTGATCGACGCGGACAGGATAGCCACGAGCAGGCAGGCGGCGACGATCTTGATCAGGTTTTCTCCCGTGGCGGTGATGAAAAGACAGAAGAAAAAGACCAGGTAGAGATCCCACGGCCCCTCCCGGTTGGTGAGGATCGCCGCGGTGATGAGAATGGTGTCGAAGATGGCAAGAACCGGGGAAAAGAGCCGGTGATCAAAGGCGGGCTCGGGCAGACGGTACAAGACTAGCACCGAGATCAACAGCGCAACGATCAAGCCGAAAGCCCAGGGGTCCTGAACGACCTCGGCCTTCTTAAAGAGCAGGAGGTAGGAAGTGGCGAGGACAACCAACCACTGGAGGTTGATCAGTGTTTTCTTTTTATCCTCGGCAGGAACAAACCGCGCCAATTCCATAGGTTATCGCTGTGCCAGGCGTGTTGGATCCTGTTGCAAATTGTTTGCCAGTCAACTCTTGAGGGCTATTCTTACCACGAAAGTGGCTAAGACCACCAACTTATTTCAAGCCCCTTCCGGGGACATTCTGTAGGTTGGATTGATGGGAAGGGTAACTGTAAAGGTTGAGCCTTTGCCTTCCTCGCTCTCCGCTTCGACCTTTCCGCCAAGGAGCTCGGTAAATTTCTTCGCAATATATAGTCCTAATCCGACCCCGCCGTAAAGCCTTGTCTCCGAGCTATCCGCCTGGCGGAACCTTTCAAAGACGAAGGGGAGATGTTCCTGAGGAATTCCTATCCCCGTGTCTGCCACCTTGAATTCTACCCACTGTTGCCTAATGCCTATTGCCTCTTTTACACTCGCTGACACCGTTACACTGCCTCTCTGGGTAAACTTGACGGCGTTGTCGATTAGGTTCTGGAGCGCTTGCTTGAGCTTCGGCCCGTCGGTGTGGACGACGACAGACGGCGAGGAGCAATCCCACTTAAGCTCGAGCGGTTTATCCACGAAGCCCTCATAGTCGGTCCTGAGCTGGTTGAGGAACTCTCCCAATACCACCGGCTGCGCCTGGACTTTGATCTTCTGAGCTTCAAAGACCGTCGCGCAGAGAATATTGTTCACCATCCCCAATTGATCGTTGGACCGGCTGATGATCTTTGCCAGGGCTTCTCCTTGTTTCGGATTGATCTCTCCGAGCAACCCGTCTCGCATCATCGCCGTGTAGCCCATGACCACGTTGAGCGGGGTCCTCAGCTCATGCGACATGACGCTGAGAAATTCCTCTTTGACTTTGTTGGCTCGCACCGTCTCTTCATAGAGCTGGGCATTGTGGATCGCGATGGCGGCCTGGCCAGCCAGCGTAGTGAGAAACTCAATTTCATCATCACTAAATTGGCGCCGCCCGCGGGTATGGAAGCAGATGACGCCGAGCTTCTCGCCCTTCGCTGTCAGCGGGATGCCAAGGAACGACCCAAGGCGGTGGCGGCGGAAAAATTCCCAATCGGATATCGAAGGGTCGGATGCAATGTCAGGCACGGCCAGAGAAGCGCCGGACTCAAATACCTTGTAGGCAAGACCCCGGCGCGCTGTGGCGGCGTAGGCCTTCCATTCGTCCACGGGGATCGGCCGAGACGCGATAAATTCCAGCTCTCCGGACTTGTGGTTGATGAATCTTATCGTGGTGGAGGCGACATGAGGGACGAAGATTTCGATTTTCTCGATCAGCACAGACAGGGTCTTTGTCAGATCGAGGCTTGAAGTAATCGCATTATCGATCTCGTGCAGCGCCCGGATGCGGTCCAGATTGCGCTGGACTTCCTCCTGGGCCTGCTTGCGCTTCGCTACTTCTTCGCGAAGGGCAGCGGTCCTC
>JACPAM010000337.1 GCA_016180805.1 Deltaproteobacteria bacterium
TGAGGGAGAAACAACCATAAAGGTAACAAAGGAACCAAAGCCTGGGTATTAATAACGGTCTCTAGTTTAGCAGCCTTGAAACAAACATAAAGGTGACAAAGGGAGTTCTCAGAGAAGAGGTCATTAAGTTGTATCAAGAGTTCGTTAAAAAGCAGGCTTGATCTGGATAGTTGACAGTTACGTGACTCTTGACGTAACTCTTCGACCATTCAAGTTTCCCCCGACCCTCGAGCCCCCTGAGTGCCACGCCAGGCTTGGACGGTATTTTTCCCCCCGCATGGCCCGCCGCAAGTGTTTCAGTTTGCCGCTGCCCGTGCATGCCGATAGACCATTTTGAGACCCAGCTAACCTGAATCCCGCGAAAAATTGGTGGCTCCTCTAGAGTAGGGTTTTAGAGAAGTCTGAGAAGCTGAGAGCCGTATCGGAGGCGACGGTTGAGGTAATGCTATTTTTGAATTAGACAGATACCATGATCACCGTCCGCGCGGATGTAGTCGGCAGTTTGCTGAGACCGCCGGAGCTGCTTGAGGCTCAAAAGCAACTAGCCACCGGCACCCTCAGTCCTGACCGCTTCAAAGAGATCGAGGACCGAGCCGTAGATCAAGCCGTTGCCTTACAAGAAGAGGTGGGCCTGAAAGTTGTCACCGACGGCGAGATGCGCCGGCAATCGTTTCAGAGCCAGATGACGGCTGCCGTCGACGGCTTTGGCGAGTTCACGCTGGACGCGTTTCTCTGGGGTGAGTGGCACGACGAGCGCGGGACAGACAAAAAAGCGCGACCGGCTGGTCTTGGGGTTGTAGAAAAGCTCAAGCGGCGGCGTTACCTCTCGGCGGATGAGTTCGTTTACCTGAAAGCCAGGACGACGCGTACGCCCAAAATTTCCCTCCCGAGCCCTGGCCTCTGGGCCAACTTCTGGTCCGCCGAGCGCTCGC
This sequence comes from Deltaproteobacteria bacterium, assembly GCA_016180805.1. GTDB lineage: Bacteria > Desulfobacterota > Binatia > UBA9968 > UBA9968 > 2-12-FULL-57-22. The sequence continues at coordinate 933 of JACPAM010000337.1, forward strand.
GCGAAGCCTACCCGACGCTCGATGCCTTCTTCGCCGACATCGTCGAGATCTTGCGCGCCGAGGTTAAAGAACTTATTCGCTTGGGTGCGACCTACATTCAACTGGACGCTCCCCATTACGGCCTTCTGCTCGACCCGGAAACTCGAACCTTCTATGAACGGCAAGGCTGGAGCCTCGAGAAATGGTTGAGCACGGGGATCGAGCTTGATAACGCGCTCATGGAAGGTTTTCCCGGCGTCACATTCGGTTTTCACGTCTGACGCGGCAACCAGGGGAGCCGGTGGCTCGCCGAGGGGGGTTACGAAGCAATCAGCCGGAAGCTTTTTCGCTCCGTCAAAGCACAGCGCCTTCTCCTCGAATACGACGATCCCCGCTCCGGCAACTTCGAACCACTCAAGGATGTATCGGAAGGCAAATTTGTAGTCTTGGGGCTGGTCACGACCAAGCGACCACGACTCGAAAACGCGGAAGCATTGAGGCAGCGGATCCTGGACGCCAGCCGATACTTCCCCATCGAAAGGCTCGGGTTGAGCCCTCAGTGCGGTTTTGCCTCTTCCATCGTTGGTAACAATCTCGGCGTCGAGGACCAGCGCGCCAAGCTTGAGTTGGTAGTGAAAACCGCAAGGGAAGTGTGGGGGACGGCTTAAAGCTTTGGGGATACTTCGTGAAGTCACACTTCGCCCTCGGTCATGAAAGCCCGAGGGGGACGAGGAGGAAGGCCGCGGACGTCCTTTTCCGCGACCGAGGGGGAGCGCGAGCGAGGCTGCGGACGTCCGATTACAAACAGCACGACCCATGGCACGCCAGTCCCCTTGCCGCAGCCGAGAGCGCGCTTCCCGAGGGAGCTGGGGACAGGCACCGCTTCGCGGAGCCAGTCCCCTGAGCCGCGGCCTGATAACTCGGCCCCCGAGGAGCTTTCGGAGGAATCCGGGATGGGTTGGATCGACTGCTCGGCATCATATAAGCGAGCGCACGACCAACGTCACGCCGATAATGGAGAGTAGGATCAGCAAGCCGCGGTTGAAGGTTTTCTGGTTCACCCGGTCCTGGGTTTTGAGACCCGCGTAGAACCCAGCCAGGATGAAAAGGGTGACTTCGAGGGACAAAAGGATCCTGGAAGGCGTAAAGAGATTCCAGGTCGAGACCGCGACCAGCTGCGTCACCTTGGTGACGATAAAGATCGTGGCAATAGATTTGATGAATTCCTTTTTGGGAAGTTTGAGGCTGTAAAGGTAAATGGCCAGCGCCGGACCGGCCGCGTTGGTCATCCCGTTTAAAAAACCCCCGATTACTCCGACGACCGGGGAGAGAACACCCTCTAAGTGCGGAGGGATCTGGAAGTTCAAGCGGAGCAGGTTGGATGTGACAAAGGTCAACACCATGATCCCCAAGCTCAGGTTCAGAACCCAGAGCGGAAGCACGACGAGGAGGCTTGTCCCTAAAAAGACCCCGACGATAGTCAACAAAATGAGCCACACGAAGCGCCTGAGGATCTCCGCGGGGAAGCTACCCCGAAAGACCTGTGCGATGTCCATGACGATGTTGGGAATAATGAGAATCGTGACCGCCGTGCGGATATCGAGGATGAGCGCGACGGTGGGCGTAGCGATGAGCGGAAAGCCAAGCCCGGTCGTGCCTTTAACAAAAGCGGCGATCAGTAAAGCCAGGCCGATAAGCAGCGTTGTTCCGTCGAAGACCATGCCAGCGATTTCAACGAGTGTGCAAATCTGCTAAGAATTTGTCAATCCCATGGATCGCCAGCGTGAAAACCTGCTAAAAGTCTTGCGCAAAACTCCCGTTCGGACTTTCCTGCTTTACCCTCTGCTAACGATCGGCTGGGAGCTGTGGCTCCATGGCAGCCGGCTGAGGCTTGAGCCGCTCTTTCTTCCTTTGATGCTCTGGGGTTATCTGCAGTACCGTCTGTGCGGTTATTACAGAACGAAGCTCGGGGGAGGGGGACCAGGCCTCGATGCGCCCCCGGAGCGTTTGGTCACAAGCGGCCCTTACGCGTACACCCGCAACCCCATGTACCTCGGTCACATTATTTTTTTGGCCGGGCTAGCTTTGAGTCTGAAGTCCCTCTTTACTGCCTTGATTGGGCTTGCCACAAGCATCTGGTTTCACCGTCGGGTCCTAGCAGATGAGAAGAGTCTCGCCGAAAGACTCGGCGCACCGTATTTGGAATACACGGCCAGCGTCAGGCGATGGCTCCCTGGCCTTTTTTAAGATGAACGGCAAACGAAAGGATCTAGGAGATCAGGACAGCGGATCACCTTTCGGCGAGCCCGTCGTCGTCCCGATCGAAGACTCCATCGATCTCCACGCCTTTTCCCCCAGGGACATTTCGAGCGTTGTCGAGGAGTACCTTGAGCAGTGTAGACAAGCAGGTCTTTACCAGGTGCGTCTGATCCACGGGCGCGGCAAAGGCATCCAGCGCCGGATCATCCGCTCGATCTTGGAGAAGAGCCCCTTGGTTGAGTCCTTTCATGACGCGCCTGCCGAATCGGGCGGATGGGGTGCAACAGTCGTCGACTTGAAGACTTGCCCGACTAATTCTGATAGCCGACCGGCGTTAGCGATGAAACCTGCGCCCTTTGCGTACTTTGCCCCGCGAGAGATCGACGAGGCGCTCGAACTGCTAAAGCAGCACGGCGATGAGGCGAAGATCCTGGCCGGGGGTCAAAGCCTGATGCCGCTTTTGAGTCTGCGCCTTGCTCGCCCCGGCGTGATCGTTGACATCAACCGTCTCGCAAACCTGGCTTTCATACGGCAGGGAGCCGATCGTGGTCTTACCATCGGGGCGCTCACGCGCCAGCGGGCCTTGGAGCGATCGGCGGAAGTTGCGGCGCAAAGCCCGCTTCTGTCCGCCGCGATGCCGCTCATCGCTCATTTCCAGATCCGTAACCGGGGCACCATCGGCGGCAGCCTAGCCCACGCCGACCCAGCCGCAGAGCTTCCCGCGGTCGCGTTAGCCCTTGGGACAGAACTGGTTTTGCGCAGCGCGAGCGGGGAACGTGTTGTCCAAGCCAAAGATTTCTTTCTTGGCTACATGACCACCACCATCGAACCCAATGAGCTCTTAACCGAGATTCGCTTTCCGCGCCTACAACCGCGAGCGGGCTGGGCGATCGAAGAGGTCGCGCGCCGACGCGGGGATTTCGCCATGGTCGGAGTCGTCACCCTGGTGGACTTGAACGGGAACAACACGTGCCAGGATGCGCGGATCGTTCTGTTCGGCGTCGGAGAGAAGCCGGAGCGGATGGAGCGGGCCGAGCAATTGCTTCGCGGAAAAGGGGTAACCGAGAGCAGGCTTGTTGAGGTTGCCAAGGCAGTGTCGCATGATCTCGATCCGGTTTCCGATGTCCACGCATCGGCCGAATATAGAAAAGAGGTGGGGGGAGTATTAACACGCAGGGCTCTGGAAAACGCCTTCAAGCGGGCACAAAAGGCAGTTTCATGAACACCAAACGAGCGATCGCGGTTACCGTCAACGGGAAGATCCACGAGAGGCTGGTCGAAGCGAGAATGACCCTCGCCGACTTTCTGCGCGGCGAACTCGATCTCACCGGAACGCATCTCGGCTGCGAGCACGGCGTGTGCGGCGCCTGCACGGTGCTG
>JACPAM010000338.1 GCA_016180805.1 Deltaproteobacteria bacterium
AAGCGGACCGCTCGCGACGCCTGGTGTTGAAACGAAAAGGATGATGGCAGCGACCGAAGGGACGTTGAGACAGTTGGTATCAGTGGTGGGGTCGCTCGCTTGGGCTTTGCCCATCCGCTTATCGAGGCGCGGGATGGAGCCTTCCGCTGATCGGCGTCGCTTGCGCTCCGCCTATCAGCCGAATAGAACCGGCCAGGCACTTAGCGTGCTACAGCACGCTCGTGCCCTGGCGGCTCATCCCGCGCCCGCGTTCGGCTTCTAAACTGGACCGTGCTATGCTGACAGCGTGATCTATGAGTGGGATTCAAAAAAGGCAAAAGCCAATCTACGTAAGCACGGCGTCTCTTTTGAGGAAGCAGCAACCGTGTTCCTGGATTCCTTGGCTATAACGTTTCCCGACCCTGACCATTCCGACGAAGAGGACCGAGAAATCACCATTGGGGTTAACCACGAAACATCGAGTTGTGTTTGTGTCGCACTGCCTGCGAGGGGATCGTATCCGGATCATCAGCGCACGCAGGGCAACTCGAAAGGAGCGCAAGCAATATGAAAAAGGCACATAACAATAAACAGGCTGACGAGTTGCGGCCGGAATATGACCTTTCGAAACTCAAGGGTGGAGTCCGTGGCAAGTACTACGAGCGGGCACGTGCCGGGACCAACCTTGTCTTGATTGAACCAGACCTGGCAAATGTCTTCCCGGATACAGAGTCAGTAAACCGAGCGTTACGTTTGTTGGCGGACACAGCAGAGGCTGCTGCGGGTCCCATGCGGCGTGTGCGCCGTGCGCCGAACAAGCGGGTTAAGCGGACTGCTTGAGAATCAGCCGCTTAGCCGTTCGTTACGCAAGGGCTGGAACTTTTGGTGAAAGGGTGATTCTATGCGGGGTCAATGGATTTCGAACTTGTCGGCTCGATTAGATTAGCTATGAAGCGACGAGCCAAACAAGAGATATATTTTGCGGTCTGCATCAACAATAAGGGGTACGAAGCCTTCCTAGAAGTAGGGAAACTCTATCGGATCATTCCTGATCAAGAGGACGGATGAAGAAGCTCCTGTTTGCAATCGCGGTGGCGTTGTTGCCCGGCGTCGCAACTACCGCGGATTCGCCGCCAGCCGAGTACATCGACAAAGGCGCGTGCCCTTTTGAGTGCTGTGTCTATCGAGCTTGGACCGTGGAGTCAGATACTGTCGCCTACGCCGTGCCCGATAAGAACGCGAAAGTGATCGGGCTCCTCAAGGCGGGCGCCATTGTCCAGGCGATCACCGGCCAGGTTCATTCGAGTCCCGCCCGCTTTGTCGTCAACAGGCCGCACGCTGAATACAGGCCCGGCGACGTCTTGTGGGTTTACACGTATTTAGCAGAGGGCTACTTCAAAGTGTGGCGCGATGGCGCAATGCAGGAAGAAGATCTAGGTTTCAGCCCCTATGGAGGCTCGCCGGGCGCCCGCTGTGAGAACAAGGAGCAATGCTGGGGTCAGCTTGAAAAGGAACTCACGTTCACTTGGTGGGTGAAGGTGAGGGCCAAGGAAGGCTGGGAGGGCTGGTCTAACCGGCCAGAGCACTTCGGGAACAAGGATGCTTGCGGCTAGCGGTCTCTTGTGAGGTAGTGTTGTGCAGAACGCAAGGCAGCTTGTGTCATTTCTAGTCGCGTTCGGGGCATTCCTCTTCTATTTCACCGCGTGTGCCACGAGGGAACCGGGAATGCTACAGGGGCAAACGATGCAGCCGACTCGGAGTGGTGAGATGATCAGGCCAAGCGGTTTGCAGGCTGTTTTCCCGGACGCGGCCCGTTGTCCAGAGATTGCCTCGCCATTCGGATCGCAAACCCGCTATGACGGCAGTCGACGGCCAGGGTGGCAATTTGGGGGCTACCGAAGGAACTCCTCTTCTGGCCTTGGCAGCAGGCACGGTGGTGAGCAAGGGCGAAGGTGGACAGTTGGAGGGGATCTACCTGTGGCTGCGGCATTCACCGGAAGATACCGGCCTGACTTACTGGGTCTATTCGAAATACCAGCACCTCCAATCCTTCCCGCAACTGCCGATAGGCGCGAAGGTGGTGGCGGGGGAGGTGGTCGCACGTTCGGGCAAAACCGGTACTACGGGAGGCCACTACGGTGCCTTTGGGTATCCCCATCTCCATCTCACGACGCGCAAGAGCCCAAGCGGGGAGTATCAGGTAATGGGCTCCGGCATGCCAGCGCCGGGCTCCCATCTCATCGATCCCCTTGTGATCTACCACGAAGCCGCCGCCAAGGCCCAGAAATCAGAGGTTACAATCCCTTATGTGACCACCGATGGTCGGATCTGGCCGCAGGGCACGCGTGTGGTGTGGCCGGTTGCTTGCCGGCCGAGGTAGCCAACCCGATCGCGGTGTAAGAGTAACCTCCCGGGCAGGTGGCTTTGACAGGCTTGACCCGTTTGTGGTAGGCGGGATTCACCCTAAACTGGGAGGAGGCGCGCCATGAAGCAAAAACAATCTCCGGCCACGATATTGTTTGGACTTATTTTGATGTCGTGGCCGTATCCGGTGCTGGCTGCTCCGATCGACGATATCGTCGCCGCAGCAAAGAAAGAGGGCGTTGTCGAGCTCTACGCGAGCAATAATTTGGGGCCGAAAGGGGCGGAGGAGCTAGGCGCAGCTTTCAACAAAAAATATGGCCTTAACGTTAGCCTGAGATACAGCGCCGGACCGAACTTCACCGCCGACGTCGCTAAAGTCATTACTCGCGCTGCCGCCGGAGTGCCCCCCGAATGGGACGTCATGGCAATTACGGATGCTCACCACGGATCGCTGTGGCTTAGAAAACTCCACGAGCGGTTTGACTACAGGAAGCTCAACGTTGATCCAAAGGTGATCCACTATGACAACGGCGTGGTCTCTTACGCCCATCAACTGGGTCTGCCGGCCTACAACAAAAACGTTTTGCCTCCTCAGGATGTTCCCGCGGCCTGGGAGGATCTGCTCGCTCCTAAGTGGAAGGGCGGCAAGCTAGGAATGTCGACCATGACTCACCACCTAGCGCGGCTGGGCACAGGGCCATGGGGCGAGGAGAAAACCACCGGGTTTGTCAGGGCCTTAGCGAACCAGAAACCGATCCTGGGTCCTCCCGGAGAGATCTACAATCGGCTTCAGATCGGCGAAGTGCTGATTGCCATCACGCTGACGGATACCTACATCTACGCGGCAAAGCGCTCCGGCGCGCCGCTCGTATTTGCCGAGAAAGTTAATCCGGTCGTCGCTCCGGGCTGGCACGCCGGAGTCCTGAAGGGAGCCCAGCACCCGAATGCCGGCTTTCTCTTCGTCAGCTTTCTGACCTCTGCGGAAGCGCAGCAAGTCTGGGAGAAGTATACCGGACAAACTTCCGCCTTTATTCCCGGAACCAGCGCGCACAG
>JACPAM010000023.1 GCA_016180805.1 Deltaproteobacteria bacterium
TCCGCTGCGGGTCGGACCTGCGTAAAGCATTGATTCGGCGATTCCGCTGCGGGTCGGACCTGCGTAAAGCATTGATTCGGCGATAAAAGATTGCACATTAGGCGCGGTTTAAAGGCTTAGCCGCAGCTTTTCATGGGTGAAACCGACGCTCTAAGAAGGGGAAAAGGGGACAGAGGTCATCTGCTTGCCCTCGGATTAGAGAAAATAGATCACGCTGTTGGATTTCTCGCCTAACGAGGCTGTAGAAAAAATAGGTTTTGAAAATGCCTTCTTCGGTTCAAGGGTTTCGTCGGAGTCCAGCCTCCGATTTTTGATCTTAGGCGTCTGCGCACGTTATCCGAGGGACTGCCAATTGCGGCGCAGTTGGAATGGTCTCTTACCGATGAGCCTGCCACTCATCCAGATCATTTGGTTCCGCGGTCGCCGTTGCCTCATTCCCAGACAGCAGCAAACTCACCTGCTTAAAATTTCAACTGCGGAATCCGGGATAATCACAGGCAGCGCCGGCGCCGACCTTCAAGCCAAGGCCCGCAGCCTTTTGCTGTCCGTCCCTCCCGGTTTATTGGCGTATCCTTACCAAGAACAGTGAGATCTCCGGGATGTAGGTGATGAGCATCAGGGCCCCTACATTGATCAGGAAAAAGGGCACGATGCCGGGCACGATACGCCGCACGGGCAGGCCGAAGAGGGCCTGCATGACGAAGATGTTCAAGCCAAAGGGGGGCGTGTACATTCCGATAGCCAGGTTGACCGCCATGATGATGCCGAAATGGATGGGATCAAAGCCGATGGCCCTAGCGATGGGCAACAAGAGGGGGGTAAGCACTAAGATTGCCGAGGTGGGATCGATCAGGGCCCCTACCAGTAGCAGGAAGAGATTGATCATCAGCATCACAGCCCACGGGGGAACAGCGAGGCTGTTGATCCAGGCAATGATGGCCTGGGGAATGCCGCTGACCGTCAGCAGCCAGGAAAAGACCCCCGAGGCCGCCACAATCACCATGATCTGAGCAGTGAGGATCGCCGAGTTGGCCGCGATCTGCCATATATCCTTCACTTTCAGGTCGCGGTGCAAGGCTACCGAAACCACCATCGCATACACCACCGCCATACCCGCCGCCTCCGTGGGGGTAAAGATGCCGCTGTAGATGCCGCCGAGGATGAGCAGCGGCGCCCCCAGGCTCCACAGAACCTGACGCGTGGAACGAAGGAAAGTGGGCCACTGAAAGCCGGAGGTCACAGGAACGCGGTTGCGGAGCGCGTGGAACACGATATACAGGGCCAGGAAGGCGCCGATGAGGATGCCGGGGACAAAACCCGCCAGATAGAGGAGAGCCACGGATTCTTGGGCGGAGGCCCCGTAAAGAATCATGGCGATACTGGGCGGGATCACGACGTCAATCGAGCCCACCGACGTCATGAGCCCCGCCGCGAACCACTGTCGATACCCGCCCGCAAGTAAAGCTGGATACATCGTGCGGCCAATGGCAGCCGTGGCGGCCGAGCTGGCGCCACTCATGGCCGAGAAGACCTCCGTGGCACCCAGGGTGGCCAAGGCTAGGCTGCCGGGCAGACCGCCAAACAGCGAGAGAAACCAATTGATGAGTCGTTTTGAGATACCACCCCGGGCGATGATTTCCCCGAAGAAGATGAAAAAGGGAACCGCGATCAAGGGAAAAACGTCCAGGCTTCCAAACATGGTCTGCACCATGACCGTGGCGGGGACACGCACCACAAGGGTAAGGGCAACAGCCGAAGCGGCGAGAAAGATAATATAGATAGGAAAGCCAAGAGCGAGGAGAATCAGCGGGACGAGCAGGAACACGATTTCCATGGTCGTATTGCTCCTGGACTGGCCTGTGCGACCTGGGTTAGAGATGCTCCAACATCTCCAGCGTCATCTCAGTCGGGGCTGTTTGACCGAGAGGCCGGCCCGTGCTGCCCCGCAGGAGGTCGTGGAAACTGAGGATCAAGGCACCGATGTTAAGCCCAAAGCCCACCGGCAGAGAAAGATAGGCAAAGGCCAGGGGTATCCCCGCGGCCAGACTGTGCTGCCCCACCGCCTGCATGGTCTGGATCACCTGGACCGCTAGGTATGTGACGTAGAGCGAAACCGCGGCGCTAACCAAGTTAATGAGCACCATGATGACCCTCTTGGCCCACAGGGGCACCAACTCGAAGAGGACTTCCATCTTTAGGTGCGTTCCGTAGGCGGTGACCACGGGCATACTGACCATGGCAGACCAGATGAGGGTATAGAGGATGACCTCCTCTGCCCAAACGATGGGTGCCAGAAACACATAGCGGCCGATGACATTGGCCAGGTTGAGCAAGGTCGCAAAGATGAAAATCATCGCGACGACGAAGCGCACCACTTGTACGACTCTTTCACCGAGCCAATTCAACGTGTGAGAACCTTCTCTCAAGACAAGCAATGATAGCCAGAGGCGCTGAGTGGGCTCAGAAAGAGCCCCACCTCACTCAGCACCTCGCGCTTCTTCTCCCGGCCCGCAGGGCAGTCCAAGCTCTTGCTGCGGCGCAAGCGAAGCTCTTACCTGGCAGCCCCTTGAAGTTTCTTGACCTCTGCCTGGATCTGCTCCACGAGCGGTTTCTGTGTGGGGTTGTCTTTGTAGAACTTGTCGTATACGGAGATCGCTTGATCCTTAAACCCCTTCCGCTCTGCGGCCGTCAGCTCGATAAACTCGTTCTTCGGCTGACTCTTCCAGAACTTCACGAACTCGCCGGACTTAGCCTTGGAGAAGTCGAGCAGCTCTTTGTGGAGATCCCGCGCCTCTTCGACCACCGCCTTTTGGAGATCAGCAGGGAGGCTGTTCATCCACTTGGTGCTGACCACAGCCAGGGTGGTGATGACGGCATGACGAGTGTCGTTGTAGTACTTGACCAGATCGTAGAACTTGAGGGGCACAGCGACCATGGCGGCGGTCTGGACGCCGTCAACAGTCTTCTGTTGTAGGCCGGTAAAGACGTCGGCCAGAGGCATGGGCACTCCCGTAGCCCCCCAGGCGGCCATGGTATCGATCTCCGTCTGGGCTGCCAGGATGCGGATCTTCTTGCCCTTTAGGTCCGCGGGGCTGCGGATGATCTGATGCGCCTGAATGCCCAAGGGCCCGTAGATGTAGAAGCCTACTCCCTGGATACCCTTGCCCTTTGCCACGCCCAGGAAGCGCTGCTGCATCACCGGCGAGGTGATCACCTTGTAGGCCAAATCCATATCGCCATCGTCTCCAAAGAGGAAAGGCAGCTCGGGGATCTGGAAGGCAGGCTCAAACCCACTCATGAACTCCGGAGGTTGGATGGTCGCCTCAATCGTGCCCAGTTGCACGCCCTCCAACATCCGCTGATTGTTGCCGAGCTGAGAAGAGGGGTAAACCTGGACATCGATGCGGCCCTTGGTGCGCTCCTCGAGCCGTTTCTCCATACGCTTGGCCCATTCGTGTTGAATGTCATTCACCGTCGCGAAGGCGATTTTCATCACGTATTGGGCACCTGCCGCAGGCTTTTGCTGTGCCTTGGGTGCGGGCGTCGCCGCCTTTGGGGTAGCGGGTGCACTCGGGGCGGGGGCATAGCTTGCCACAAGAAGAGTGCCTCCAGCAAGAAAAAGAAGAAGCCATCGCAACGCCCTTCTGGCCTGGATCACATTCCACCTCCGTTCCGTACGAACTATACCTCCCGCCTACCCATACCGTGGCCGAAGGGCGGGATTTGATCGTGAACTCTGCGAAGCTGCGCCTTTCCTAGCATTGCCTCAAGGGAGTGTCAAGTTGAACCTGACAGTTCTCCTGATCGAGGCCGAGTGGCCGGCTCACGGCAGCCCATGTGCTCAAGGAATGGGGTGGCAACGCGAAGGGGAAAAAATGAAAGCAGTCAACGGGGTCATTGCTTGACTTGACACCTCACTAGCCCGTGGCGGCGTTGATGACTCACAAACAAAAGAATTGCCTCAGGAAAGGACTTCAGTCCGAGAATAGCGGGGTCAGAGAGGTGAAGGGCAAAAGATCGCTGGATGCGATGTTGAGGGCACTACCAAAATGAGGCTCGCCTTGAAATCGGGTCTAGCTTCTACTTCCTTGTCCGGCGCGGAACTTGAACCGCGATTGACAAGATGTCGGCTAAGAAATAAAAAGTAAGAGCATGAGGATGGCCAGAAAACTTCATAAGTGAAAGGGGTGCCCTCATGAGCGAAGCGCGAGGTGGAGAAAATTCCCAGGAGCTGTTGATCTCTGCGGACTCCCACGTCATGGAACCGCCCGACCTCTGGGCGACGGGAGTGCCAGCGGCCTTTCGCGACCAGGCGCCGCGGTTTCCGCCGCATCGGGTCGGCGAGGGCTTTCAAAAGCATCCCGGAGGCCAGGACCCGCACGCACGGATCAAGGAGATGGGGCAGGACGGCGTTAGCGCCGAGGTGCTCTACCCCACCCTCGGCCTGCCGCGATGCAGGAAGCCTGCTTCCGCACCTACAACGACTGGCTGATTCAGTACTGCCAGGTGGCGCTGAACCGCCTGGTGGGCATCCCCGGCATCTCCGTCTACGACATCGATCACGCGGTCGAGGAGCTCGAGCGCTGCCACAAAGCGGGCCTGAGGGGCGCGATCATCTGGCAGGCGCCGCACCGGGATCTTCCTTTCCACTCCAGCCATTATGATCGCTTCTGGGCCGCCGCGCAGGACCTCGATGCCCCGGTGAGCCTGCACATCTTAACCGGTCACAGCTATCATAAAAACAAGGACGGCCGTAAAGGAGTCGAGCACTACCGCGGCAGCGTGAACCTGAAGCTCCTGGATATCGCCAACGCGTTGTTCGAGTTCATCTTTTACGGCGTCCTCGACCGCTACCCCAAGCTGAGGATCGTGACCGTGGAGAACGAAATCGGTTGGATGCCCTTTATCCTCCAGCAATGGGACTATTACTACCGACGCTTCCGCGCGGAAAATCCGCCGCCCATCAAAAAGGACCCGAGCGAATATTTCTCGCGGCAGGTTTACGCCACCTTCTTCAACGACCGTGTGGGGGGACGCAATTTGGAATGGTGGGGAGAGGACAACTGCATGTGGTCCAATGACTTCCCACACCCTAATTCCACCTGGCCCAACTCGCGCAAGGTCATCGCGCGCGATCTTGGCCACCTGCCTAAACCGATACGGACAAAACTTCTGAGCGCGAATGCGGCCAAGCTTTACAACATGGACCTCGCAGAGATCGCAAGCAACTGATCGGGGCGGCGAAGGGTTTTAGATGCGCAAGAAGATCTTTCAGTGGCTAGGTCGGGAGTTTGTCGAGCTTTCCACGGAAGGGAAAGGTGGTCTTTCGCCGCGCGCGGAGGCGACGGAGATTTTCTCCCGTCGAACTTTGGGGAGCGAGGAACGGGTTAAAATCCTTTCGGGAAAGGCCAGATCCGTAAGCTCAAGTTACGTCGCGCCCGTTCACTTCGACTCGGATGCCCGCGTAGCCGTGGACTTACTTGCCATGAGACCTTCCGGACCTGGATTCGAGAAGACCCTGAAAGAGTATGACCCTCCGATCGTCCCGCTCCGGTATCTCGTCTATGACGGCGTCGTTTTCCTTTCGGGAGTAACCTCCACCCTCCCTACTCTCCCCGATCAGGTCACGGAGATCCTAACGCGCATCTCTGGCTCCCTTACCGATGCCGGGAGTTCTTGGGAAAAGGCAGGCAAAGTTTCGTTTTTTCTCCACCGCAGCCAGAAGGTCGAAACGCTCAAAGCCGCTTTTCAAAAAGCCGTGGGCGCCTCCATTCCTCAGACGGAGTACGGTTTCGTGGATGGCTATTCGGCGGCGGGGAAACTCATCGAGATCGAGATTACGGCTCTAAAATGAACCGGCCACGCGGGCGAGTCTAGCGCCACTTCTGCTCCGCCTGCCCGGGCAGCGCCAGGGCAAGTAGCGTAATGGTAACGGCGAGTAGAGCCATCGCGCTCAACCCCAAAGACCAGTGTACGCCGATAAGGCCTCCGAGCACCCCAACCGTAACCCCGCTGAATGCCCGCAGGCCGTTGCTGGACATGTTAAAAAAGCCGATCAGGCGGCCACGAAGCTCCGGCGGCGCCAAGAGCTGGACGAGAGTCTGCGCCATCGAGTAAAAGGTGAGATTGAAAACGCCCGCCAGAAACAAAAGGAAAAGTGATAGCGAGTAGGAAGTCGACGCGGCAAACGCAGCGATCGTTACGCACCACAGAGCTGCGGTAATGATCGCCGTGCGCGCCCGTGGCTGAAGAAGCCCCCGCCCTTCGAGCAGAAGACCCCCGACGACCGCGCCGGCCGCGTTCGCGGCGAGCAGGGCGCTGTAGGCGAAGCCCTCTTTGTCCGTGCCCAGATCGTGGGCGTATTCTGGCATCTGGGCCTGAAATGCGTTACCGACGAAAAGAGAGGAGAAGCCGGCAAGCGCGACCATAGACATGATGGCGCGGTTTGTGGAGACTTCTCGGACCAGAGCCACCAACTCCTTAAGACCGAGCGCCCTTCTCCGCACCTGGGAAGCGCCCTCCCGGCTCCGGCCCGTATAGGGAACCTTGAGCAGCCAAAGGGTGAGAGGAAGGTAAATCAACGTGTTGACGAAGAGTCCCACCGGGGGACCAAAGGCAAGCATCAGGCCGCCGCCCACTGCGGGTCCGAGAAGTATTCCTAGCTGGCGACTCGTTGCGTTGAGCCGAACGGCGCTCTGGAGATGCTCCGAGCCGACGATGTCGTGGATGAGCAGTTGGCTGGCAGGGCCCCAAAGGACCCCCGCCATCCCATGGATGACCAGAAGGATGCAGGCGTGCCAGACCTGGATGACTCCGGTGAGGAATAAGATCCCCCAGCCAAGCGAAACTCCCATGAACATGATCTGGGCCGCCTGGATGACCTTGCGGCAATCGTGGCGGTCCGCTAACGCCCCGAAGTAGACGGAGAACAGGAGAAAGGGAGTCCAGTGGCTGATCACCGCGAAGCCGCCCAAGACCGGCGACTGAAAGAGCTGGAAGAGAACCCAGTAGGTGATGACGTGCTCGATGTTGTCCGCCATCATCGAGAGCATCGTCGTGATGAAATACGCCCGGTAGTCGTGGTGCTTGAGCGCGGCAAAGGCAACTGGCTTCGGCCCGCGGACACCGGGACGCAGAAGAACGGCGCCAGCGGGGCCCTCGCCCTCAACCTCTCTCGACGGTAGCGATTGGAACTTGAGTTTAAGCGCCTGCCATGGGGACAAACAACACCTCCGTGTTTACGTGCCAGCCTGTGTGTGAGAGCTAAAAGGGCGGCAGAAGATGACAAGATATCGGAAGAGAGACTAGCGAAAAATCTCCTCGAATGCAATCGACGACGCGAGCGACGGAGCTGTAAGGCCACCAGGCGGTCATGAACGCTTGCTATTACTCGCTTCGAGCACTAAGCTAACTCGTTGATTCATTTCGGTCGTATGCTCGAAATCGAGAAACACGACTATCCCGTGCCTTCCTTGAGATTGTACCCCTGGCGATGAAACCGGAACCCTCCTCCCTCGAAGATATCATCCGCACCTGTTCGCGCGCTTTGGTGATTGGAGTGGGCGGAGGAGGAGACGTGGTCGGAGCGCTGGCGGCCGCGCGCTTCCTGGAATTCTGCGGCCTCAAGTTCCGGCTCGGCGGCCTCTCATGGGAGCGCTCGGTATTCGACCCGGTTCCCGGTCCTCGCTCCCTGAGCGAAGTCGAAGAGGTCCGCCCGCTTCATCGCTACGCCTGGCTAGCCAATCCCAACAGCCGGACATTCACAGGGGTTCCCTTTGCCGAATCCAGAATGGCCGGAATTATTGGCGGTGATATCCTGCTGATCGACATCAACGGGGGAGTGAAAGGCGTAGTGGAAGGATTGGAGGCGGCCCAGAATGAGTTTCAGACCGATTTGCTTGTGGGCGTGGACGTGGGAGGCGATTCTTTGGCGCAAGGCGATGAGCCTGGACTGCGCAGCCCGTTGGCGGACTCGATCATGCTCGCGGCCTGGGCCGAACTCGAAGGGCGAGGACAACGGGTCCTGTGGGCTGTCTTCGGCTATGGCAGCGACGGGGAGATGACGACCGCGGAGATCGAAACCGCCCTGTATAAGGTAGCGGAAGCTGGAGGCCTGCTCGGAGCGTGGGGTCTGACAAACAAAACAGTCTCCGAACTGGAGCGGGTCGTCCAAAAAGTACCCACCGAGGCCAGCGCGATACCGCTGGAATGCGCGCGCGGGGCTTGGGGGGAAAAGCGGATCCGCCAGGACCAGAGAAGAGTGAGGCTAACCCCTTTGACGACGCTGACATTTTTTCTTTCACCCGGCGCCATCTATCGCACCCTATCCCGCCCGGCCCGAGCGCTAAGCCACAGCGCTTCCTTGGAAGAAGCGAACGATGCATTGCACTCGATCGGGCTTAAGACCGAACTCGACCTCGAACGCGAGCGATACGAGGGTAGAGCAAAGCCGACCTAACGTCATCTCCGGGTCGGAGCAGAACCACGCATTCCAATGATCCGCGATCTGGACCGAGACGTAAAAATCATTCTGCTCGCGCGCGCCTTAAGGTCTTTCGCCTTCTCCAACCTCAATGTCGTCTTTGCCATCTACCTGGCCAAGCTCGGTTACGCCACACTGACCATTGGCATTGTCCACTCCGTCGCCTATATCAGCGGCGCGATCCTGAGCGCCGTTTGGGGTTTTTCCTCCGATCGGTTCGGGCGAAAAAAAATCCTCATTTTGCTCTCGGTCCTGACCATGATCTCGACTTCCATCTATATCTTCTCCACCCGACTGGAAATGATCCTGCTGGCCGTGATTCTCGTGAACGTTGGAGCCGGCGGCACCGCGGGTGGCGGACAGGGCGGAGGGCCCTTCAACCCGGTGGAGCAGGCTTTCCTGGCGGAAAAATGCGAGCCCGCGGAAAGAAACCGGATTTTCGGGATCATGGCGTTTATCGGTTCCGTGCTGGGATCTCTGGGAGCCTTGGCGGCCGGTTTGCCCGAATACCTGCAGGAGGCGATGGGGTGGAACCCGATCGCCTCCTACAGGCCGTTGTTCGGCTTGACCCTCCTGTTCTGCATCGCCTTTATCTTCCTGTACCGGTCCTTGCTGGAGGAGCCGCGCCCGCGTCAAACGCGGCGGATCATCTCGAAGAAATCCGGAATCTTCGTAACCAAGATGTCGCTTCTGGGTATCGTCGACAATCTGGGCGCGGGCATGCTCAGCCCGCTGATCTCCTACTGGTTCTATCTCCGCTACGGCGTGGAGCTGAAGGCGCTGGGAGTGCTTTTCTTCCTTTCTTATATGCTGGCGGCGATCTCGTTCCTCGTCGCGCCCCTCATCGCCCACCGCATCGGCGTGGTCAGGACGATGGCCTTCTCTCACGGGATCGCTTCGCTTCTCTACCTCATCCTTCCGTTTGCGCCGACCTTTTTCTCCGCCGGGGTTTTGATGGTGCTCCGTTCTTTTCTTGCTTACATGGACAATCCCTTGCGGGAATCCTACACCATGGCCATGGTGAAATCGGGCGAGCGCGGCTCGGCGGCGGGTGTTACGAATCTCGCCCGGGTCGTGCCCTTCGGGGTGAGCCCGACGATCTCGGCCTACGTGATGCAGAGTGTTTCGCTGAGCGTGCCGCTGCTGATCGGCGGGAGCCTCCAGCTCGCGCACGACATCACTTTTTATTTCATGTTCCGCCACGAACGGCCTCCGGAGGAGGCGAGGGTTAGAGAAATGACGGTTGAAGGGATAAAGGGTTAAAGGGAGAATAGGCAACGGACGTGTTAACCTGCGACCGAATCGCCGGAGCCTTTCTGGCTCTCTTCGCTCTCGGCGTGATTATAGAGAGCCGTGCGCTGCCGTTGGGAACCTTGTGGGAGCCCGGGCCGGCCTACATGCCCGTTTTTCTGGCGCTGGCTCTGTTTCTGCTAGCCGCGCTGATCATGATATTTGGCGGCGCAGGCAAGCCGCTTGGGGAGCTGAGCTGGAAGGAATGGCCTCATGCCGTCGCCATTCTTTGCGCCAGCCTATTTGCCGCGTTGGCGCTGGAGCGGCTCGGTTACCGGCTCACGATCCTCCTGACCTGCCTATTCTTGCTAAAAGCCGTAGAGCGCAAGAGCTGGACCCTCACCGCCATCTTTGCGTTGGCGATGGCATTCGGCTCGTTTTTCCTTTTCTACACGATCCTCCGAGTGCCGCTGCCAAGGGGCCCCATGGGGTTCTGAGCGGCCAAGGCGGGCTCATGGTCGAAATGTTCCAGAATCTCTACCTCGGCTTTTCCGTGGCGCTGCGGCCCGATGTCCTGCTTTACGCCTTCGCCGGATGCATTATCGGAACGCTCGTCGGCGTCCTGCCGGGAGTCGGCCCCCTGGCCGGGATCAGCTTACTCCTTCCGGCAACCTTCGGTCTCGATGCGACTACGGCGGTCGTGATGCTGGCGGGAATCTATTATGGCGCCATGTACGGGGGCTCCACCACCTCCATCTTGATGCGGATCCCCGGCGAGGCCGCTTCCGTAATGACCTGCATCGACGGTTACGCGATGACCCGCAAAGGTCGCGCCGGACCCGCCCTGGCGATCGCTGCGGTCGGTTCTTATCTTGCGGGCACGGTCAGCGTTGTCGCGCTCATGTTTTTGGCGCCGCCTCTTGCTGCGTTCGCGCTGCGGTTTGGACCGCCGGAATACTCCGCCCTCCTGGTTCTGGGTCTGCTCGTCCTCGCCTACATGAGCGGTGGATCGATGATCAAGGGACTGGCCATGGCGGCCCTCGGGCTTCTTTTGGGGATGATCGGCATCGATCCCATGACCGGCTACTCCCGCTTCCACTACGGGCTCGTGGAACTCGGGGACGGGATCGGCATCGTGCCCGTAGCGGTGGGACTCTTCGGTGTTTCGGAAATCCTCCTGACCGCCGGGCAGCCGACGCCTCCCAAAGTGATCAAGCCCAAGATTCGCGAGCTGCTGCCGTCGCGCGAGGAGTGGCGCGACTCTGCCTGGCCGATCGGGCGCGGGACGATCCTCGGCTTTGTGATCGGGATCATCCCGGGGTCGGCGCATATCATCTCGTCTTTCGTGTCCTACGCCATCGAAAGGCGCCTCTCCAAGCATCCCGAACGTTTTGGACAGGGCGCCGTCGCAGGCGTCGCCGGACCGGAGTCGGCCAACAACTCGGCGACCTCGGGAGCGTTTGTGCCGATGCTGGCGCTGGGAGTTCCCTCGGGTCCGATTCCGGCCGTCATGCTAGCCGCCATGATGGTCCACGGCATCTCGCCCGGGCCCCTGCTCATCTCCCAGCAGCCGGATCTTTTTTGGGGCTTTATCGCGAGCATGTATGTCGGCAACCTGGTGCTGCTGATTTTGAACCTGCCGCTCGTCGGAATTTTTGTGAACCTCTTACGCGTCCCCTACCCGCTCTTGTACCCGTCGATTTTGGTTTTTTGCATCCTCGGCGTTTACGCGGTGAACAGCAGCGTGATCGATGTCTGGATCATGGCAATCACGGGGTTGATGGGCTATGTTCTACGCAAGCTCGAATTTGAAACGGCGCCGATCGTGCTCGGACTCGTCCTGGCGCCGATGCTGGAGATGAGCCTTCGCCAGTCCCTGGCCATGTCCTCCGGAGATTACGCGATCTTTGTGAACCGTCCGATCACGGCCACCATGCTGAGCATTGCTCTCGTGCTTTTAGTGCTCAGCTTGAAACCGCTCTTTACGGGTAAGGTCGACTGGCGCGGAAGCCTGAGCCAACAAGCTCAGCCTGGCGAGGAATAGGTTAAATAAATCTTTTGTCCCATTAACCCAGGAGGTGTTTTGTGAAATCACTCACATGGAAAGTTTATCGGAAAGCCGGATCAGCAAAGGCGGCAATCCCACGCCGCCTTGTCGTCTCGGTCTCATTAGCCCTGCTTGTAGCGCAAGCGGTCCATGGCCAGGAAGCGTTCCCCAGTCGAACGATCACGCTGGTCGCCCCCTTTCCACCCGGAGGTGTGGCCGACTTGACGGCTCGGCCGGTTGCAGCGGCCATGGAGAAAATCCTTAAAAACCCGGTCGTCGTCGTGAACAAGACCGGAGCCGCCGGAGCGGTGGGGATGGCGTATGTCGCCACGGCCAAAGCCGATGGCTACACGCTACTGCTTTCGCTGTCGAGCATCTCGATCATCCCGGAGGCCGACAAGCTCTTCGACCGCAAACCTGCGTATACGATGGACCAGCTCGTTCCCCTCGCGCTCATTTCCGCGGATCCTACGATCCTCGTCGTGCACGCGGAAAGGCCTTGGAAGAGCGTCAAAGAGCTGGTCGAAGACGCCAAGAAACGGCCCGGGCAAATCTCCTTCTCCTCCTCCGGCATCTACGGAACCCTTCACATGGCGACGGAGATGCTCAGCCATGCGGCGGGTGTCAAGTTTAAGCACGTCCCCTACGGGGGCGCCGGGCCGGCTCTGACCGCGATCCTCGGCGGCCACGTCGACATGCTGGCTTCAGGACCCGCCGTTGTCCTGCCCCACATCAAAAGCGGAAAGCTAAGACCCCTTGCCGGTTGGGGAGCCAAGAGAGTGGATGCGGTGCCAAGCCTGCCTACTTTCAAGGAACTCGGATACGAGATCGAGTTTTATATCTGGGCTGGCGTCTTCGCTCCCAACGGCACGCCCGAGCCCGTCATGAAAAAACTGCGCGACACTCTGCGGCAAGGTGTCCAGGACTCTGATTTCAAGTCGGCGATGACCAAACTCCAGACTCCAATCGCCTACCTGGACGCCCCGGAGTTCAAAAAGTTCTGGGACAAGGACGCGAAGATGCTGGCCGATGCGATTAAGCGGGTGGGAAAGATCGAAGAAAAAAAATAGAAGCCGGGGCCAATGGACAAAGCTCCCTCGGGGAGCGCGCTCTCGGCTGCGGCAAGGGGACTGGCTCGCTTGCGTGCCTGTCCCCGTCACTAGGCTCCTCGGGGAGCGCGCTCTCGGCTGCGGCCGATAGGGTTGCGCCATGAGTCGCACCGTTTGTAATCGGACGTCCGCAGCCTCGCTCGTGCTCCCCTCGGTCGCCAACAAGCACGTCCGCCGGCTGTGGCTCGACCCCCGAGGAGCTTTCACAAGGAAGAGCCTTGCACCCTCTTGACACGGTTTGTAGGATAGGATAGAGGTGGTCTGACCGCCAGACAGCTAGACCCGGTCATGTTAAAAGCCATCAAAAAAACCCGTATTTACGAAGAGGTCGTGGCCCAGATTCACGACCTTATACGGCAGGGGCGGCTCAAGGCTGGGGACCAGCTCCCATCCGAAAGAGAGCTGGCGGAGACGTTTAAAGTGAGCCGGGCCTCCGTGCGGGAGGCCTTGCGGGCGCTTGAGGCAGAAGGCTTGGTCGTTAGCCGCACGGGCTCGGGGACGTTCGTCGCCGAGCTGCCGGTGGAATCGCTGGTGGAATCTCTGGCGACGCTTCTCAGCAAAGAAAAGGACCTGCTCTCGGACATCTTCGAGATGCGCCGCCTGATCGAGCCCCAGATCGCTTCTGTGGCCGCCGAGCGGGCAACCCAAGGCGATATCGAAGGGATGAAACGCATCCTGGAGAAACAGGCCGAGTCCGCCACGAAGGGTGGGACCGGTGTCGAAGCCGACACGGAGTTCCATTTCGCCATTGCCCAGGCGACGCAAAACCAGGCGCTGGAAAAATTGGTTTCCGGCTTGATGGAGATGCTCAGCCCGAGCCGCGAGGAATCGCTCCAGACGCCCGGCCGCAAAGAAGCTTCGCTGGCTTCCCATTACGGCATCCTGTCGGCAATCGAAGCCCACGATAAAGACAGAGCCGAGGAGGCGATGCTTCGCCACATCGAGCAGGTGGAGGAGAACGTTCTGCCGATCGAGGAGCCCAAGCCCGCGATCGGCTACCCGGCAAGCGACGGGAGGGCCAGGAAAATATCGTAGCGTTCAAGCAAGACCAACAGACCTTGCGGAGGGAATCATGATTAAACGAGTGGAAATCAACTACCGGGGCATCTTTCAGAAGAACCTGGGCAAGAAGATCGGCAGCGACATCGTGATGATCGCGAGCCGGATGGGGCAGAGGGCATTCTCCAACGGCCGTTACAGCGACTCGCCGGAGCGCAACGGCATCCCCTGCAAATATTTCGCTTTCGTTTCCCCGGATCTCCCGGAGGAGGAGCTGGAAGCCGAATGCGGCGCCAAGCTCGAGATCGACGAGGCCGACATCTCGGTCGTCCTGGATGACACGATGTGCAAGGGCGTCGAGCCCTGGGGATGGCACGGCGTCCGGCCGATCAACGAAAAGGTAGTGGCCGGTGGTTCCCT
>JACPAM010000026.1 GCA_016180805.1 Deltaproteobacteria bacterium
CGCTCGGAATTTCAGATTGCACATCTCATATCTCAGATTTTGAGATTTGAAATTTGCCATTTGCAATCCCGAAGGGCTTGTCCGCAGCCTCGCTCGCGCTCCCCTCGGTCGCGAACGAGCACGTCCGCGGAACGGGACTGGCTCGCTTGCGTGCCTGTCCCCGTCACTGTGCGGCCCATATCCGGGAGCTGAGAGAAGGCTAGGATTACGGGCTGGGCCAATAGACGAGCAGCGGAACCCCGGCCCGCCGCAAGCATTCCGCAGCGACGCTGCCGAAGATGGTTCGCTCCAACCCCAAGCGGGCATGCGAGGTCATCGCCAGCAGGACGTTGCGGCGTCCTTTGAGATAGCTGATGATCGCCTCTGCCGGCTCACCGTGAAGGACCTCCCAATCAACCTCCAGCCCGTGCTTTCTTGTGATGTCGTGTGCCTCGCGCTGGAGGTAGGAGCTTTCCAGAACGTCGCGCCGCAACTCTGCCGGGATCTCCGCTTCAGCGCCTCCCGAAGGCAGGACCTGTATCAGCTCGAGCCTGGCCTTGAGCGCCGAGGCTATCTCCGCCGCGTGGGGGAGAATCCGCGTGGAAAAATCCTGGCCATCGAGCGCCGCCGTGACCGTCGCGATCTTGATCTCCGCGTCACTGCTTCGGGCTTGCAATGGAGCCGGGGGGCGGTAAAGCAGGATTGGTCTTCTGGCGCCCCGAACGACGCGGAAGGCAACGCTCCCCAAAATCGCCTCGAGCATCCCGGTGCGACCGTGGGTCGTCATCGCGGCTAGTGCGAGGGGCTTTTCTCTTAGCTCGTCCAGGATGGCGCTCGCCGCATCGCCTTTTGATTTCCTGAGTTTTTCCCGAGCGCCGTGGCGCCCGGCGATCCGCTTCAGATAGTCCTCAGCGGCCGCAGGCGCTTCGCCGTCTTCGAGGATCCTCAACAAAGACAGTTGGGCTCCCAGCGACCGGCTGATTCCGACCGCGTAGGGCAGGATCGCCTCCGCAAACTCAGAGCCATCCAGGCAAGCCACAATCTCGTCGATCATCGTGAGCCCTTCCGGAAAGAACAGGGACAGTCCCCGAAAGAAGGGGGACAGTCCCTGTTCTAGAGCGCGTGTTTCCCCATGAGCCTTACGGTCGTTGCCTGTCCCCCTTTTTCGCCCTGCTCCTCTGCAAAGTAGACGCCCATACCGACCTTGAGGCGATCGAAGCCCGGGGCGAGCACGCTGTTGCGGTGAAAGTAAAGCTCCCGCCCGTCGGGCGTCTCCAAGAAGCCGAACCCGTCATCGGGAAATAGCTTGCTGACGCGCGCATGGGGTTGGTCCTCATGCGCTTTGATGTGGCCGCGCTGGCGGCGCGCAAAGTCTTGCAGCTTGCGCCGCGCCGCATCGAAGGCGTCCCGGACGGCGACGTGGATGTCTGCGTGGGCCGCATATTTGCTCGGCTCATGATTCCCGACCCGTTCGTGTGTTGCGGCCTGCTTCAGCTCCAGATCGGGCTCGACCACGGGCTTGGGAGCGCGATTGATAACCAGCTCACCGCCGGGAACCGTGATGTCGATGCGCACGTTGTAGCGCTTTCCCTTGCGATGGTGTCGGTGGGGCGCCTCGACGGTAACACGGCAGCCCATGATTCGGTCGTAGAACGAATCCAACTTGGCTGCCTTTTCACGGATAAGGGCTTCGATGGTTGGCGATGGGGACATGTTGTGAAATGTGATTTGCAGCGGGAGATTAATGGTCTTCCCTCCTACGTCTTTGGGGTTGCGCTCTTGGCTCCAGAAACAGCCTTGGCCAGTTTGCCATTGTAACCTGTTCGCACATTCCGTGCCAACGCGCCGCGCTTTTGACCGGGACGCGATCGGCTGAAATTGGCATTCGATTTTTTCTTCGTGAAGGCTTCGTGCTCCCCTTTGATTCGCATGGATGAGAAAGGGGTTCCAGGGAAATCTCAGGGATGAAAATGACGCCGCTGAAAAAGAATGGAGTTGGATGAATTGTAACGGGCAAAGTGGAGGCATGCTTTTTGCTCCTTCAAGTTGACGCAAGGAAAAAATTTCGGAGGGATTGCATGTATACCAAGCTCCTGGTACCGCTCGATGGCTCACGCCTTTCTGAAGGGATTCTCCCGTATGCCCGCTCCTTGGCGGGGGCCCTGGGAGTTCCCGTCGAGCTTTTGCATGTGATCGATCCTGAGATCGTGTCCGCCTTGTGCAATCCTAAGGTGGGTCGCTACTTTGACACGGTGGCCGCGAGCATGCGGCGCGATAGCGTTTCTTACCTGGAGACTGTCGCGCGCTCTTTTCCGGGGCCGGCGCGCATCAGTTGCGAAACCGAGATCGGAAACCCCGCTGAGGTTGTGGTCGACGGGGCCGCCGCCAGCCCCGGCACTTTGATCGCGATGGCGACTCACGGGCGTTCGGGTCTCCAACGCTGGCTGTTGGGAAGCGTTGCCGATAAAGTGCTCCACGCGACGCGCGATCCCTTGCTCCTCGTCCGGCCGCGTGAGCATAATAACGGCGGCGGTGAGGCCGTGCTGACGCGGATCGTGGTGCCCCTGGACGGCTCGTCGCTCGCCGAGGCGGTGCTGCCCCATGCGCGGGCGCTCGCGGAGAGGATGCACCTCGAAATGATGCTGGTTCGTGTGTACGCGATGGCCACGCACTCCTACATTGTCGGAGCGGAAGGGTACCTGCCCGATCTCGAAACCGTGCGCGTGGACGTCGAGAGGGAAGGGGCAAAGCGATATCTCGAAGACAAAGTGGAGCAGCTTCGCTGGCAAGGTGTGAAAGACGTTTCGTATCTTATGCTCGAGGGCAACGCCCCGAGCGAGATCATCGATCTAGCCAGAGGGATCCCGCAGAATCTGGTCGCGATGTGCACCCATGGGAGATCGGGCGTCGGGCGCTGGGTGCTGGGGAGCGTCACCGACCGCGTCGTTCGGCACTCCGGCGATCCGGTGCTCGTGATCCGAGCTCAGAGTTAAGGTCGGTTTTGGCTTGTTTGCGCAACAGAAAGGAGGCTACGATGCCGATACTCAGGCGCTTAAAAGAGGTTTTGGATCAGGCCAAGGTCTCTTATGAAGTCTACAATCATCCCCAGGCCTTTACCGCTCAGGAGATTGCCGCAAGGCAGCATATGTCCGGGAAAGAGATGGCCAAGGTAGTCATCTTGAAAGCCGACGATTCGTACGTGATGGCTGTTGTGACCGCCAGCAACCTGGTGAGCCTCAGGAAAGCCAGGGCGGCAATCGGCGCGCAGAGCGTTTCGTTGGCGACGGAAGCCGAGTTCGCTTCGCTCTTTCCCGGATGCGAGATCGGCGCTATGCCGCCGTTCGGCAACCTGTTCGGCTTGCGGGTTTACGTCGATACCGCTCTGGAGAAAGACGAGACGATTTTCTTCAACGCGGGAAACCACATCCAGACGGTAAGGCTGAAATACGCAGACTTCAAAGAGCTGGTCAAACCGAACGTGGCGCCCCTGGTCGATGAACGGGAACGGAAGGCTGCCTAGCACGCTGCGGATAGACCCCGATAAGTCGGCAGGTGGCAGTCGGCAGCGGGCCGGAATAGCCGGTAAGTTTTTATATCGCCTCGCCTTGGCCAAGGTGGGGAGAAGTGATCCAGTATCCTGAGATAGCGCTTCGCCTGTTCCTCGCGATCTTTTTGGGAGGGCTCATCGGATTGGAGCGGGAGACCGCCCATAAGCCGGCCGGCTTACGGACGAACATTCTGGTTTGTCTTGGTACGACTCTGTTTATCCTGGTTGCATTAGCTGCTTACGACGAATACCCGGAATCACCCGTTGACATTACCCGCGTAGCGGCCGGGATCATCGTGGGGGTCGGTTTTTTGGGCGGCGGGACGATCCTCAGAACCGACCGCGATATCCATGGGCTGACCTCCGCGGCCACGATCTGGTTCGTCTGCGGCATCGGCTTGGCGAATGGGATGGGGTACTATCTGCTTGCCGTTGTGAGCGCGCTGCTCGGATTCATCGTGTTGCGGCTTGTCCCGCTTGTGGAAAGGAAGTTTCTCCAAACGCGCGCGAAGTAGGATCACCTCTCTGTTTCCGATATTCTGAAAGCCTTCACCTATTCTTTATTCCCCTTCCAGCCGGGCCTCATCTGGTCACAGACCTGACTCGCCTGCTCAAAGACGATCTTTTGCCAGCTAAACTTTCCCCGAGCTCCTCCAGGTCTATCGCCGAGATCTTCGTCACATCAGGCTTCCCGTCTATGATCGGAGCCATCTGCACCAGGGTGGGGGTCTCATAGGCGTTCAGCTTGCGGATGAGCACCTTTCCCTGGCGGAGCCCGACAGCATGACCTCGGAGCGCTGTCTTTCTTGCCGTGGCCATAAAAGCAGATGCCGCTGATTGACAACCAGACAATATTAGGCAACGCGGATAGGGGGCTCGGTCGTGGCTTCTTGGAGGTCCACCGCTTGTCCTGAGTAGGCCCGAAGGGATGTATCGAAGGGCTGAGAATGCGAGGACGGCGCGACATGACTCACCGCTTCTACCTTATGGATGGCCTTCCCGCCGTAAAAGACCTCTTATCCCGCTCTTTTAACACCCAACTCGCGTTGACATAATAGGCCGTTAACGGACATTGTCGGCCGCAAAATGAGCGATGGGCAGCCGGTTTACGCGTCCGAGTGCTCCGCAGGGCTCTCGGCGGCGGGCTGACGAGTGACTGTCTCGAGGACTTTTGGGTTCTTGGTGGCTATACCTCAAAAAGAAATTCCTAGCCAAGGGGCTGCGCCCCTTGAAATCCCCTGCAAGTCACAAAGCGTCCGTGATCACTTGCACGGGTTTGCTGATCAATTGCGCCTCTCACTGGTGCCAATAAAAAACGTGAACAAAATTTGCGTTTTCGAAAAGTGCCTATCATTGGGCATTCGTGTCGAGGGAGAGCGGATTCGTAACCCTACCTACGGATTCTGAGATAGGCTCGGTGGTCCTTCCCCTAGGAGCGTGTCCGAATAATCTGAGAATGGCCCGTCGGAGGTCGCAAAACCCCTTCCGTGGCGCCGATCGTCGTTTCCGGGGCAGTCTAGGCCGGCGCAATTTCCTGAGCGCGATTTCTCGGACGCACTCCTAGGATAGCATGGGGCCGGCCGGTTGACGCCGCCAGGATGTCCATCACCTCCCGTATGTCCTCAACCTTGTCCAGGCCTAGGACCAGCTCACTGCTGCGCTGGATGTCCGCCGGGTCGAGCAAACTCTGGCCGCAATCCCGGTACTTCGCCAGCAGATCGCTGTCGCTCAGGGGCTTCTCCGGGTCGCCGTGGAGGATATCCACCCGGGCGTTGTAGCTCCGGCCATCCACGGTGCGCACGTTCACGGGGTTACCCACGAACACGGTGTCGGGCTCCACATCTGCCAGCCCAGGCCAGATGGGCATGTTCGGGAAAGAGAGGCGTACTTTCTTGCGGGCCTCAACGATGCGCTCGTCGCTCAGCTTCTCCGGCGTAAAAGTGGCCAGAGACACTTTACGGTCTACCATCGCCGCCGCGATGCAGTAGGGCATGCTGAACTTGGCCTGATAGGGCGTGCCTGGCTCGGAGTAGGCGAGCACCCGCAATGCCCGCTCCGAGGTGCCCACGTTCACTTCGGCGATATCCTTGTCGCCGAGATTATGTTCGGCCATAAGCTGGAACATGGCGTCCAGTGCCCGGTGGGTGTGATAGCAGCTCGGGTACTTCTTGATCCCGATGCCGGGTGAAACGATGTAGAACGGATTGCCCAGGCCGTCAGCCAGGTGGTCGGGGTTATAGTTGTCCGGCCCGACCAGGGCGTACAGGAAACCACTCTTTGTCTCGATGATGTCAGGGTTGGCGGTGATGTTCTCCCGGGCCATGAGGGCGGCCACCACCCCATTACGGCAGGCATTGCCGGCGCTCATCGGAGCGATCATCGTCCCGTGGCTGGCGGACACCCCACAGGCGAAGTTGGCGGCGAGGCCAAGGGCATGCCTGGTCTGGTTGGTGTCGAGGCGGAGCAGCCTGGCGCAGGCGGCAGCCGCTCCCAGGGTCCCGTACCACGACTGATTGTTCAGGCTTCGCTCCATGAGCTTAAAGTCGGCGTTGAGGGCCACCTTGCCCTCGACCTCCAGGCCCAGAATGTAGGCGGTAAGCACGTCTTGGCCTGAGGCCTGGAGCTGGTCGCCCAGGCTGAGCAGCGCGGGCAGCACCATGACGCTGGGGTGGCCGATCTTCATGCCGCAGTCGTCGTAGTCCAGAGCGTGGGCGATGCAGCCGTTGGCCAGGGCGGCGTCGGCCACCGCGGCTTTGAAGCCCCCGCCGATAACCGCGGCCTGCGGCGGGCCGCCCAGATTGTTGACATAACGCGTGATAGCACGGCTGCCTGGCTCGGCTGAGCCAGCGAGGGCCGCCGCCAGCGTATCCAGTGCGGTGCGCTTGGCCAGCTCCACCGCCTGGTGGGGTATGTCCTTGTATGTGGTCTCTGCCACAAACTGGGCGATCTTTTCAGTAGCACCCATAGCTCCTCCTTCGTGAACAGTTTGTGTCATTCTTCGGCAGTCCCGATGGGGGCCATCAGATATCTAACGTGATAGCCGTCCGCGTTCAACCTGTCGTTCTGAGCCCTTCCGCAGACGGGCGAACAATCTCGTGATTATGCGCTTTGCCAGGACGTGCCGCGAGATTCTTCAGTCGCTGGGGGATTTCCGCGGATAGTATACTGCGACCTCCAAAGCTTCGCCGAGGCGAAGAAAGATCAACTTAAATCCCGCCACCTACCATCTGGCCGTTCCATGGCATCACGTCGACGAGCGACGGCGCAGGGATGACAGGCAGTGGATAAGGAATAGGCCCGTATGGCGAGGAATTAAGACTCGACGCGGGGTTCTCTTGTCAACTGCGCACCCAGCCCTCTTTTGAATGCGGCCCGAACCGCGAGCCGTTGTCTTCGAATAACGGCGGATCGATCGCTGCTTCCAAGGATAGAGCCCGAGCAGCGTGTGACAACTTCCTGCGATTCTGGCAACATGGGGTTCGTTGAAGGATTGTCAAGAAAATTGAGCCTGACGCCGGAGGCATCTTATGACCGAGCAGCCGAACGAAAAGCAACGGGCGGGGCGCGTGCGCTGGAAGCGGCCTCCGACTCCGTATGAGCGGTTCATGGAGGAGGAAGGCATACGGGTTGTGCGAGGGATCGGCCTGCGTGATGTTCGCGAGCTTCCGCTTTCACCCTGGGCCCGTCTAGGCGGGCGAGGGAGCTATATCCAACTGGACGGCACCGAAGCGGTCTGGGGTATGTACGTTGTCGAGATTCCGCCGCGCTCAGAACTCAAGCCCGAGCGCCATGTGTACGAGGAAATCTACTACGTGGTGGAAGGCCGCGAGTCGACGGAGGTATGGAAAGGAGAAGGCTCACAGCGCCCGGCGGCGGCGACTGGTGGGTAAAGGGGAAGCCGGGAGACGACATCGTCTCGAATAATGCCGACCTGCAGGAAGGTGGGGGGAGTATCCCGTATGCCCAAGAGGATCCCTGGGTCCGCGCCGAGTTCAAGCGGGCACTGGCTGAAGCCGGAGTCGAGTTTCGCATTCCCGAGTAGCGCTCGCCGTTTTCATCCTTTGGGGCGCCAAGAACACGATGCCGCGCGGGCGAGTTCGCCGTTTCGGGAATTCCCGAAAGCCGGTGGAGGACGCGGGAACCACGTTTGAAAGGTGGAAAACGGAAAGCGAAAAACGGGCAAGTTGCAAGGAAGTGGTCGGCGCCTTGTGTTGTATTGCAAGACCTGACCCCAGACGCCTGCGTGGATACTATCATGATCGTGGTAGTTGACATGATAAAAAAGGAGTTTTTCCGCAAGCTGCTAGAGAGATTAAGACAAAAATGAGAAAACTTCACATCATAGCCGGCGTGCTCATTATGACTTTTGCGGGCGTGTTTTACCTTAAGGCGAGACAATTGTCCTTTGGAACCATAAGAAGCCCCGGCCCGGGCTTTGTCCCTTCAGCATTGGGAACCATTCTTTTCCTTTTTGCTCTGATTTTCGTATTAAAAAGCGTATTCAAGAGAAGCCTTGTCCATGATACCGGTAACCCCTGGGAAGGAATGGATTGGAAGCGAATCCCCTTTACATTGGCTATCCTGCTTGGCTATGCTCTTTTTCTGGACCATTTAGGATACCTCGTCTGTACATCGATTTTATTGGGTATACTTTTTTGGGGTGAAGGGGTGTGGAAAAAGTGGGTTGCGATTGTTGGTTCGCCAATTATCGCTATTGCCTCCTATGTTCTTTTTAAACGATTGCTCGGCGTTCAACTTCCTTGGGGGTTTCTTACGTTCTTGGGGTAATATTTGTGGACTTCGCTCAAAATCTCGTTTATGGATTTTCCGTTGCCATTTCCCCTGTCAATATTTTCTTCTGTTTTTTAGGAGCGCTTTTAGGTACGTTGATTGGCGTCTTACCAGGCCTGGGGCCTGCCGCCGCAATTGCGCTCTTATTACCCGTCACCTTTAAGATACCGGCCACAGCTTCCATCATCATGCTGGCGGGAATTCTCTATGGAGCCATGTACGGAGGGTCGACAACATCCATTCTGGTGAATATCCCCGGGGAATCCGCTTCGGTCGTCACCTGTTTTGATGGCTATCAAATGTCGAAGAAAGGCAGAGCCGGTCCAGCCTTGGGCATCGCAGCGTTTGGCTCATTTATTGCCGGGACCTTCAGCACAATTATGATCATGCTCCTTGCTCCCCTGCTGGTAAGAGCGGCGCTGAAATTCGGCCCCCCGGAATTTGTTGGGTTAATGCTTTTAGGCTTGACGATGGTCGCTTTTCTTTCAGAGGAATCCTTGCTTGTCGCTTTGATGATGACATTAATCGGCTTGCTGCTGGGAACAATCGGGATTGATCCCGTTGTGGGCAATCAGCGATTTACATTTGGCATCCTTTCACTAATGACCGGAATCGAGATTATACCCCTGGTCATGGGAATTTTCGGAATCTCGGAAGTTCTCATGAACCTGGAGCAGACTCAAGAGTTTGAGATTTTCAAAGGTAAGATCAAAGGCCTTTTACCAACCAGGACAGATTGGCAAGATTCGGCCAAGCCTATTGCCAGAGGAACGGTTATCGGTTTTTTTCTAGGTATTATTCCCGGAGTGGGAGCGATAATTCCAACTTTTATCTCTTACGCATTGGAGAAAAGGCTCTCCAAACATCCGGACAAATTTGGAACGGGTGTGATTGAAGGGGTGGCGGGCCCTGAAAGCACGAACAATTCGGCAAGTATGGGCGGATTCATCCCCTTGCTTACCCTCGGGTTGCCTACAACGGGGATTATGGCGATGTTTCTGGGAGCCCTCGTGATTCATGGTGTCCAACCGGGTCCGCTCCTCGTAAAACAACACCCTGATCTCTTCTGGGGAGTCATCGCCAGTATGTATATCGGCAACTTTATGCTTTTGATCTTAAACCTACCCCTCATCGGGATATGGGTTCAATTCCTAAGAATTCCCTATTGGATTCTTTTCCCCTCAATTATTTTGTTTTGTCTTGTCGGCTCCTACAGTGTCAACGGAAATTACGTCGATATTATCCTTCTGATGATATTTGGAGGAGTTGGCTACTTGATGCGTAAGGCCAAATTTCCAGGCGGGCCTTTAATTCTAGGGTTTATCTTGGGACCGATGATTGAAGAAGCCCTGCGGCAGACCCTGATATTGTCAGATGGAGAATTTGCTATCTTTTTTTCACGGCCGATTTGCTTGAGCTTAATTGTGATCAATTTGCTTTTACTCCTTTCAACTCCTATTAAAGAACTGCTTTTAAAGCGTATCATGACCTGAAGGGGCAGGTGCCTCAAGCGGTTAACCGTAAAACCATATGATTTTCGGCTGTTCATCGCAGCTAAAACTTCAACACGTACTAAAAGAGGAGGGGCAAAACATGAAAACCAGAAAACTTCTAAAGGTCATTTGGATTGTTGGTATTACCTTTATTTTGAACCGGGTTATCAATATAGCAATAGCAAATTCGGCCGAACAGACTTTCCCAAATCGAAATATTGCGCTCGTGGTACCATTTCCGCCTGGGGGGCTCGTCGACCTAGCGGGAAGGATTTTGGCGGAGGAATTTTCAAAAAACCTGGGAACCAGTGTGATCATCATAAACAAGTCAGGGGGTGGTGGTGCCGTTGGCTGGAGAGAGGTCATGCAGTCGAAGCCGGACGGCTATATGCTTGCGTTAATTCCTAACTCCCTCATTCTGATCGGTAGTCACCAGTCGCCCGATGTTATCCAGTTCTCGGATGCCACATTCATTGCACGGTTTGTCAGTACGCCGAACCTGTTATTGGTTAGAAAAGAGTCGCCTTTTAAGACCTTTGAAGACCTCATCAATGCTGCAAAAAAGAATCCTGGAAAACTTGCCGGGAGCGGGGGAGCGGTAACGTTCGGCGGGTATTTTACCTTCCAACTCATCTGCCAAGAGGCAGGTGTAAATATTCGGCATGTGCCGATGCAGGGTGGGGCACCAACGATTACGGCTCTTTTGGGGGGCCACTTGGACGTTGGGGTCGTTGCCACGAATGCGGTCGTGGGACTGCTGAAAGCCGGCGATCTCAGGGCTTTGGTCAGTTCATCGGTAAAGCTACCTGAGTTTCCCGATATACCAACGATAGCCGAGAAAGGCTATCCTAATGCTGCATTCGGGTTGTGGGTCGGCATCGTTGGGCCCAAGGGGATGGACAAATCCGTAGTTGATAAGATCTCCAAGGCATTCGAAAAAAGTGTAAGAAATCCTGCAGTAATAAACAAATTCGCAGAAACCGGCCTGCAATTTGATTATTTACGCGGTCAGGAATTCGTGAAGGAAATTATAAGAGATACAGCAAAGATCGGAAAGGTAATTGAAAAATCGAAATAGGTACCCTACGAATCCACATCCATGATCGAGCTGCCGCCGCTTAGGAACGGAACTTGCTTCAGGCAATTTTACGTTCCAAGCGGCCGCCTTCATATCAAGTGTCTAGATATTACACCTACGAAAGGAAAAGATAATGATGTCGGAGAAGATGAATATCTTAGTTACAGGCGGAACGGGTGCAATCGGCACATGGGTGACGCGAAATATTGTAGAAAAGGGGCTTCATCCGGTTGTTTACGACATTTTTCCACCCGGGAAATATCTAGCAGACGTCCTTGGTCAAATAACGTTTATCCAGGCAGACACGCTGGACTTGGACACCCTCATCTCCACTATTAAAACATCAAATGTCCAACGCATCATCCATATGGCCAAACATACGCCGCAAGATCAACCTTTGGCTGCGTTGAAAAGTAATGTGTTGGGAAGTGCAAATGTACTCGAAGCGGCTAAGACAAATCATATAACACGGGTCGTATACACGAGTTCCCATTCAGTTTACGGGTATATTGAAGCGAAAGAAGGACAGTTGCCGGTTATTACTGAAGACTACCCTAAATTTGATCGAGAGGATCCCCGGTTCATACCCTATTATACGTTGACGAATAAAATGGTTGAATATTTCGGTATTCGATTCGCGATGGACTATAATCTGGAGTTTGTCATTACTCGCTTTGGTTCTACTTTCGGTCCCGGCAAGATCGAGAGTAGACAAGAGAGATCGATGTTGGGGATAAAAATACATGATGACGATAGTGAAAGCGTCCCCAAACTGGGGGGTCATTTGGCGTCATTTATCATCGATAGTGCGATAAGGGGTAAGCCCTTGAGATTCTCTGAGGGCAGGGACCATAAAAGTAACCTTGTCTATTTCAAAGACATCGCTGAGGGAGTCGTATTATCGGCATTATCCGATAAGATCCAATTCATTGACAACCATCGCGACTTTCATTTTGATGCCGGCAAAGCAGCCACGTTCGACGACTTAATTGAAGCCATTAAGAAACACATTCCTGACGCCAGCGTCGATATGGGCCCGGGCAAATTAAAAGGGGGGAAACACCCGGACCCGGAGGTCGTCTTTGATTTGACCAGAGGCAATAAAGAACTGGGATATTTCCCCCGTTATGTCGATTTAGAGAAGGCCGTAGCCGACTACATTACAATGTACAGAAAATAGCATCTAAGTTCAAATCTTCTTGTTTTCATATTCAAGAAAGTCGAGTGGACACGATAAACGTGTAGGAGCGGGAACATTGAGTACTTGGGATGTTGGCATTGACATCGGCGGTACATTTACCGACCTGGTGGCAGTAAACCTGGGGAGTCGAGAGGTTGTGACCGTGAAGGTGTCATCAACACCAACTGATCCATCGGAGGGGTTCGTTACCGCTATCGAAGAGCTTCTGGCAAAGATAAGGGAATCGCCGGATAACATTCACACCATATTTCACGGAACAACCGTTGCTACCAATGCGCTGGTTCAATTGAGAGGGGCTCGTACCGGTCTTTTAGGGACAAGGGGGATGCGCGCTATTTATGAGGCGGAGCGTTCAAAAAAACCCATCAGCGGTCCCGAAACCGTTAATCTCAAGTATCAAAAGAGACCCCTGTTGGTTCCGCAACGATTAACCGATGAGGTCACCGAGCGGGTATCTTTCGAGGGTGAAATTATTATGCCGCTTGATGAGAATTTAGCCCGCCAGGCGGTGTGCCGCCTCCGAGAAAAGGCTGTGGAATCGGTAGCTGTATGTCTGTTGTTTTCCTTTATGAACCCGAAGCATGAGATCAGATTGAGGGAAATCATACTCGAGGAAATGCCGGACTGCCGAGTGTCACTATCCAGTGAAGTTTTACCGGTGATCCGCGAGTATCAGCGGTTGTCCACAACGGTTGTTGATGCGTATGTTGGGCCGAGTGTGGAGAAATATTTTAGACGCATCATTGAAAGGGTGAAAGAGTTTGGAATTAAGACCACCAGTTTGTTTCTTATGCAATCCAGTGGCGGAATCATGCATATCAGCGTTGGAGCGAAGTATCCGGCTCAAACCGCTCTTTCCGGCCCGGCGGCTGGCGGAATGGCTGTAGCATACTTGAATCAGGGCGCCAGCCTTGGGGACTATGTGGTATCGTATGACATGGGGGGAACCAGTACGGATGTCAGCCTCATCATAAAGGGTCGTATCTCCCTGACAACGGAAGGTGCTATCGGTCAGCAGGATATCGGCATCCCGATCAGGGATATCCGTACCATTGGAGCGGGAGGGGGAACGATAGCATGGATTTCTCCTGATGATGTCCTCAGGGTGGGTCCGATTAGTGCCGGCGCTGATCCAGGGCCTGCCTGCTATGGTAAGGGCGGAGAGGATCCGACGGTAACGGATGCGAATTTACTCCTCGGATACCTTAATCCGGATAACTTTTTGGGTGGCAAGATGAAAGTAAAACTTTCTCTTGCCAAGGAGGCGGTTGCGCGTATTGCGCGGCGCTTAGATATGGATGTGACCGCCGCCAGTGACGCAATCTTAAGGCTAATTGAAAATGCCATGGAAGTTGAGATCAGGATCTGTATCATGGAGAAGGGTTATGATCCACGGGTGTTTAAGCTGGTGGCGTTTGGCGGCGCCGGGCCGCTTCATGCTACCCGAATGTTAAAAAACTTAGGGATACAATCGGTGTTAATCCCCCGATATCCCGGAATTACATCGGCCATGGGTTTACTGATGTCCAACATTGAGCATTATTATATGCAGTCATATTTGAGGCCGCTAGCGACTGTTCCGATCGAAGATTTAAACAACTTATATTTGGATTTAGAGAAAAGTGCCCTTGCTGATGCAAAAATATGCGGCTACGACACAAAAGAACTGAAATTTATCAGGCAGATGGACTTACGGTACTCGGGCCAGGGCTACGAACTGACTGTACCGATTCCAGAGAAGGCCCTACGGGAAGAAGATAAAGTTTCAATAACTGACAGTTTCAATACGGAGCACCTTCGCATTTATAATCATAATGCGCCGGACATTGACGTTGAAGTGGTCAACTTGAGGTTGGTTTCTGTAAAGATGATGCCTCGATTTCCCCTGATCAGGCACCCTTCAGGCGCGGAAACACCCCGTGCTGAAGCCCTATCCGGACATCGCAGAGTTTTCTTCAGAGAAGTCGGTTGGGTTGAGAAAACCCCCATCTTTGACCGTTCCCGTCTGATCAGCGGCAATCGGATTAAGGGTCCGGCCGTCATTGAGCAGGAGGATTCAACCATCGTGGTCTGCCATGGTCAAGCTGCATCTGTAGATAACTTTGATAATATCATTGTCCAGGTCGCGGAGGCACCCTAATGAAGTTAGACATGGTGACTGTCCTGGTGGTCAACAACCGCCTGAAGGAAATTCAGAATGTGATGATGCAGACATTATACCGCACGGGTTATTCTGTAATCCTCAGGGAATCCAAGGATGGAAGTGCCGGTATAACCGACAAGGACGGCAATTTTCTGAATGCGGTGGCAATCGGCATTCTGCACGCCCCCGCCTACAAATCGTGCATAAAGGCAATCCAGTGTGCCTGGTCTTCTGAAGAGATCCAAGCCGGCGATATGTTTATTTTTAATGATCCCTATACCACCGGCTGTTTTCACACGCCGGATATTGGTTTGGTTGCCCCCATATTTTATAAAGATGAATTAATCGCCTTCGCCACCAGCGTCAGCCACAAGCCTGACATCGGCGGTATTGTCCCCGGCTCCATGAGTGCGAATGCGCGCAGTCTTTTTCACGAGGGGATAATCATCCCGCCGGTTAAATTATATGAGCGGGGTAGGCTGAACGAGAGTATGATGAGGCTTATTATGCGCAACTCCCGGACTTCCTACTTGCTGGGCGGCGACATCCGGGGGCAGGCCGGGTGTGTCAGGCAAGGCACCCAGATGCTTGAGCAACTCTGTGATGAGTATGGGGTTGAAGTGGTGTTGGGCAGCTTTGATGAGCTGATCAATATTACCGAAAGAAGGATGCGGGCCGAGCTGGAAGCATTACCCGACGGAGAAACGGAAGTCGAGCGCTATTTGGATGATGACGGGGTTGATTTTACACAACCGGTGAAAATCCACCTCAGATTGAAAAAAAGCGGCGATCGGATTTGTTTTGACTTTAGCGGGAGCGCTCCTCAGACCATCGGGCCGGTAAATGCAGGACCTTCGATTGTCGAGTCCATGATCGTAATGACGCTGGTAGGCTTTATCGATCCGGACATTGAAATCAATCAAGGCGTAATGAAGGTGGTGGATTTGATCTTGCCGGAAGGTTCTGTGATAAATCCTACTTTTCCTGCGCCACATGGGACGTATGCACCGACCGGCCGAATGGTCCGTCACTGCATCATCGCCGGCCTCAGTGAGCTTTTCCCTGAGAAAGGGATTGCTGAACCTGGAGGTGGAACGGGTGCGCTCACCTTCGGTTATCACCAGTCAAAATCCGGCCAAAGTAAAGTACAGTATGAAATCACCTGGCCCGCTTTGGGTGCAAACGCGGGCGCTGACGGCGCCAATTTGATCGGCACTATTCTAAACTGGGCCTCAGTGGCGCCGATTGAAATTTTAGAGACGGAATATCCCGTTAGATTAAGGGAGTTCAGCGTTAGGCAAAATTCAGGAGGTACCGGAAAGCGCAGGGGGGGGCTGGCGTATGTCAGAGAATATGAAGTTTTAGAAGACTGTTCCTTTACTGCACGTGTATCGGGTATCAAATTCGCCGCCCAGGGTATTCAGGAGGGTAAGGGGCCTCAACCCTGCCGGTTAATTCTGAATCCAGGAACATCAAACGAACGTGAGCTTCCGTCTCTTATTTCTTTGGATCTGCATGCCGGCGACATCATCAGGCACGAACTTTCAGGGGGAGGAGGCTATGGCAATCCACTTGAAAGGAACAGAGACGCTGTCGTTAAAGATGTCCAAGATGGCTATATTTCTGAGGAGTCCGCTCGCAGGGACTATGGTCTCGATGAGATGCTGTTGAAAAAACGCGTTTCTAAGCGTTAGCCCACAAGCGAGGGGTCAGCGAGGGGTCAAATCTTTTGTTGGCAAGTGCGACCGACACTCGCCGCTTGTTCCCGAAACTTTCCGTCCAATTCCAAAGCTCGACGTGACTCAGTGAGGCCGGAAAACGGCTTAGACCGCGCATTCTCTACAGTCCTCGCGCGCGTCTTCGTGAACCAGCGACAGCGTTTGACCCGGGCGCGATCCGTAGCGGTAGACGGTGATCCCTTTTAGACGGAGCTTGCGGGCGAGCAGGAAAACTTCTTTGACCTGTCCGGGAGTCGCGTTGGTCGGAAGGTTCACGGTTTTGGATACCCCCGCATCCATGTGCGCCTGAAAGGCCGCCTGCATGCGCACATGAAAGGCCGGGGCGATCTCGAGCGCGATCGGAAAGCGGCGCCGAAGCGGTTCCGGTAGCGTCGCGATGTCCTTGATCGTGCCCCGCTCGCGGATGTGCTCGAGCGCGGCTTCGCCGGCTGCGCCGAGGCGGGCGAGCTCGGCGGCGACCAGCGGATTGACCTCGATGAGCCGGCGGCCATCCAGGACGCGGCGCGCCAGGGCGAGAGCGAAGAACGGCTCGATGCCGCTCGAGGTGCCGGCGATGAGACTGATCGTGCCCGTGGGCGCGATGCAGCTCACGGTCGCATTGCGCAGCGTCTGAAAGCCGCGATCGGGCCAGACGCTATCATGGAACGCGGGAAATGATCCGCGCCGTTTGCCCAGCTCCACCGATGCCGCGCGCGCTCCGGCGGTTAAGAACTCGGCAATGCGCGCCCCCAGCGCCAGGCCTGGCTCCGAATCGTAGGCGATGCCGATGCGGGCGAAGAGTTCGGCCAATCCCATGATGCCGAGGCCGATTTTGCGGGTGCGCCGCGTTGCCGCCTCGATCTCGGGAAAAGGATAGCAGTTGGCTTCGATGACGTTGTCGAGGAAGACGACGGCGTCGAAGATCGCCTCCCGCAGCCGCTCCCAGGCAACGCCGCCCCCGGCCACGAAGGCGCTCAAGTTGAGCGAGCCGAGCGTGCAGGATTCATACGGCAATAATGGCTGCTCGCCACAAGGGTTGGTTGCCTCGATGGCGCCCAGGGCGGGCGTGGGATTAGCGCGGTTGATCTCGTCGACAA
Source organism: Deltaproteobacteria bacterium (assembly GCA_016180805.1). Lineage (GTDB taxonomy): Bacteria > Desulfobacterota > Binatia > UBA9968 > UBA9968 > 2-12-FULL-57-22. The sequence continues at coordinate 17,048 of JACPAM010000026.1, forward strand.
AGAGCAGTCCGGGGTCTCCGCTCGCCCAGGCGGCATCCATAATGGCGTCGAAGAGGGCCGCGGGGTCGAGGGTGCGAGCGATGTGGCCGGTGCGCGGGTTACGGAGCGCGAAGGGTTCGCCGGCTTCGAGGGCGGCGAAGAAGGGTTCCGTGACTCCCACCGAGAGGTTGAAATTTTCCAGTCGTCCGGGCATGCGCTTGGCGGCGACGAACTCTTCGATGTCCGGATGATCGATCCTCAGCACCGCCATGTTGGCGCCACGGCGCCGTCCGCCGCGCCGGATCACGGCGGTGGTGTGGTCGAAAAGGTCCATGAAGGAGAGCGGCCCCGAGGTGACGCCGCCGGTGGAGCGCACGCGGTCCGAGCTTGGCCGCAGGGCGCTAAAAGAGAAGCCCGTGCCTCCACCGGTCTGGTGAATGCGCGCCGTGCGGTTGAGCGCGGTGAAGATCGAGTCGAGGTCGTCCGCGATCGGCAGAACGAAGCAGGCCGCCAGCTGTCCGCCGGGAAGACCGGCATTCATGAGCGTGGGGGAGTTGGGCAGGAACTCCAGCTTCCTCAGCCGCTCAAAGAAGCGCGTCTCCCAAAAAGCGCTCTCCTCGCCGAACCCCCGCGCCGGCTGAGCGACGGCTAAGGCGACGCGCCGGAGCATCCCCTCGGCGTCCTCCATAGGCCTTCCGGCCTCATCGTGGTGGAGGTAGCGCTCGCTGAGGACGGTCGCCGCGTGGGCGGAAAAGCTGGGGGCTTCGCGCATCCTTTTTTCGGCAGCCGCGGCAGCGGATGATGGGGAGGCCTTCGCCTATTCCCGGCTCCAGGTCACGCGGGCGCGTTTGGTGTCTTCGGACCAGCGATAGACCGTGTTCCCTTGATAGGCCTTCCTGAGTTCCCGGCCAATTCTCTGGCTCAACTTTTCGTCCGTCGTAAGGACCACCACTTTGCCGTCCTCCTCTTTGATGGCGATGATCCGCTCGAGCGGGTTGATCCCTTTGGCGCGTTCTTCCTCGTTGCGGATCAAGTTCAAGATCTCCTCTTTGTGCGCGCTCAAGAAGGCGCTGGGCATGAGCGTCACCTCGCCTTCGAAATAACCGTCGCGGATTTTCTGGCAGGCCGGACAGGTCAGCTCGCGCGTGCCGCGCGTGCCGGCAAGCGTGCGGTACAGGCTCTCGTTAAAAAACCAGTGGCGTCTCTGAAAGATGGCGCGGCAGCCCTTGCACACCGCGATCTCACCTGGATTGACTTTCGGAAGGTAAGGGTCGCCGTATTGCTGCACGTTTCTTCGCGTCCGGACAGGACCGCCCTTTTTCTGCGACATGGTCGCTCCTCCTTTCAGCAAACGGAGTGACGTCCTTGGGCTAACTCCATGCACAATTCCGGGATCCGACCGAGCTCTGCGACGATCAGCTTTCCAATGGGGCCATGAACGTCCGCCATCGACGCTCCCGGTCGCAAGCGGACCTGGACCGAAACCACCTGCGGCTGGTCGATGGGCGCGCCAATGCGGCTGCACAGCCAGACCACCGCTTCCGCCAATCCTGGAATCTGCCGGTAAAGCAGGGAAGCGAGAAGGTGGGAGAGCACGCTGTAGATCTTTCCGACGTGGCTTACGGGGTTTTTCCCCGCCGCGGCCTCCGAGCCGCGCGGGCGATTGAGAGCGATGAGACCGTTTACCTGATTGCCGCGGCCGACCTCCCCCGAGTCCGCATCCTCCGCCGAGGTGCCCAGAACGGAGAGGTAGATCCCGCTCATACCCTCTCCCGGCCGGTCCAGGGCATTGAGGCTGATGGTTAAGTGCTGAATCGCATTCAGGCGTTCTTCGAGGTAGTGCCGGAGCCTTGCCTGTACCTCCTCCTTGCGCTCGAAGTAATCGCTCTCGCTGGCGATGAACCGGTCGATCAGAGGCATGGCAACGGTCAGGGAAAGCTTGTCTGCGGTTCGCACACCCATGACCTTCACATCCTCTCCGGTGTCGGGACAGCGCTGCTTGAACGACGGCGAGTTGAGATACCGCTCGGTGTCCAAGACCAGGCTTTCGGTCTCGGTCAAGGGCGCGTAGCCCACCGCTGCGGAGGTGTCATTGGCGCCGAAGACGCCGCGGCCTTCGCGAAAAAGGCTGGAAAGTTCTTCCGAGCCCGGCCTGAGCTCCACCTGAAAGCGCAGATGGCGCTCGGGATCGATGCGTGGCAGGTATTCGCGAAACCACGCTTGCGCCGTCTCCACGGCGATCTCGGCTACGGTCGGTCTGTCCTTGCCGGGGAGAGGCGCTGCCCGGTCGCCAATCACCAAGCGCATGGGGTCAAGGACGCTTCCGCCGCCGAACCTTCGCTCCACCTGTCCGGCCACCAGTAGCCCCTTGTCGCAATTGTGGTGCAAGATGGCCCCGCAATGCTCCAGGTATGCGCGGCTGAGGGCCTGGGAGATGCGCTCCATGACGGCATCACAGATGGAGTCGGGATGGCCTAGCCCTTTGCGCTCGACGATCTCCACCGCCATCTCAGCGACCGCCGGACCGCTGCATGGCTCGATCTCAATCCGATTCATCTCCACACCTGTGGTTTGTTTCACGGCCGATACCCGATTCCCCGGATCACCAGCAGCCGCCCGTCCGTTCTCACGTCGGCGCCGAGAAACTCGCTGCTCAGCCAGGCCGCGCTCTGCACATGGTCGGTGAGGCCCGCAATGGCGAATCGGCTCTCCCCGCTAGCCAGGCTGGCAAAGGGGATGATTTGGTCGCTGGCATGGCGGTCGAGGGTCGCCTCAGCGCTCAACTCGGCTAGCAACTGCCGCGCGACATCCCGACCGATCGCTTCCGATCTCCGTCCCGGCGCCCCTGCCAGATCCGCTCCCAGCCGCGCGCCACCCGTCAAATCAGCAAAGGCGGCAAGCGCAGCGCCGGGCTGGACCGCCTTGTTTTCGTAGACGATCTCGATCTCCGCCTGGTAACCGGCGCGGGAGAGGATCTTCTTCGCGGCTTCTGCCATTCGGTCGCTGACCTTGCGCTCTTCAAGGTGAGAGGAGAGCGCGATCCCCCACAGCCGCGCCACTGAGCTGGGAGTTTCCATGACCAAAGGACGCAGCGCGCTTTTTGCCGGCCTTATGCCAAGGTGGAGAATCCCCTGTCCGCGCGGGACGTAGCCGGGGCGGACCATTTCCAGGTCGGTTTCGATGCCCATGCGTTGCAGCAGCGGCATTATGACAAGCTTTAGATGAAAATACGACGGGGCAAAATCCTGGAAGAGACCTCCCTGAAGCTCGATCTCTACTGGCTCCGACGCGAACGCAATGACCGGTAGCAGCGCCAGGGCCAGCGCCGTCGTCGAGCCGGCGGAGCCAATATCCCAAACATAGCGCCTGTTGAAGCTCGGTTTCCCAGGTCGAAAGACGATTTCCGTGGACCCCTGACGGACTCCCTCGGCTGACCCACTCACCAGCTCGCGAATGGACTCGATGACTCGGATGTGCTGGGGGCGAAGCCCCGGGCGCGGGCGGCGCGAGCGCGCATTGAAAACGCGAATCGGCTTTCCCGTCAACGCTGCGTAAGCGAACGCCTGGCGCACGATGGCACCGCTTCCCGAGTAGCGTGCTCCGTCAATCTCAAGCAACTCTTTAACGTCTCGATCTCCTGACGCCCTGCTGATCTAGCGGATATCTGCGGCTGGCATCCAGCCTACGAGTTTGCCATCCGGGCCGAGAGGTGGCAAGACTCTGCATAGACCAAAGGCAAGATATATGCCAGCCTCTTTGTGCGCAAAAATTTGACAATCCCGGTGTGGAATATTACAAGCAAGAAGGGGGATTCTTATAAGTGACAAGTCGCTCGCCCGGGCATTGGCAATATTGGGAACGTGGAGGCCACAGAGCAAATGCAGGGAAAGACCCCGGATTTGGTCAAGGTCCGTGAGACGTTGCAGGCGGTGATTGCGGAGCGCAAGCAGGCGGAGCAGGAAGTGCGCCTGCTTCTATCGATTATCGATGCTGTCTGCGGCGCGGAAGAATTTAACGATGCGATTCGAGCGACGCTTCAGAAGGTATGCGACGCCACAGGTTGGCACTGCGCGGAGGCTTGGCTGCCGAGCCTTGATCATTCCGTGCTCGAATGCGCTCCGGTGTGGTACTGCCGGGGTAAGTGTGTCGAAGAGTTTCGCCGGGTGAGCGAAGGCTTGACCTGCGCGCCTGGTGTTGGACTGGCGGGAAGGGCTTGGGTGGCAAAAAAGCCGGAATGGGTTCGCAACGTCTCCGCCGAATCAGAGACGAGGTTTGTCCGCGCCAGGATCGCACGGGAGGCCGGGCTTAAGGCAGCTTTGGCGGTTCCGATCATGGCGGGCGAAGAGGTCTTGGCGGTCCTGGTATTTTTTATGCTCGAGGCGCGGGGGACGGATCGAAGGCTGGTGGAGATCGTCTCTGCGGCTGCGGCCCATTTGGGTTCCGTGATCCGGCATAAGCGGCTGGACCATGAGTTGTCGAAGGCTCGGGCGGAGTTGGAGCAGCGGGTGCGCAAGCGCACGGCGGCGCTGGCCGAGACCGTGAAAGAGCTGCATGACGAGATCGTGGAGCGCAGGCAGGCGGAGGAAAAGCTTCAGGAAAGCGAGCGCAGGCTCTCGACGCTGATGAGCAATCTTCCGGGAATGGCCTACCGCTGCCGCAACGACAGGAACTGGACCATGGAGTTCGTAAGCCGCGGCAGCTTTGAGGTGACTGGTTACTGGCCATCCGAGCTAATCGAGAGTCGGATGGTTGCCTTCGGCGATCTCATCCATCCGGACGATCGAAAAGCAGGGTGGGACATTGTCCAGGAGGCGGTGCGGGATAAGAAGCCTTTCCAGTTTGTTTACCGGATCGTCACGGCCCGACGGGAAGAGAAGTGGGTGTGGGAGCAGGGCCAGGGCATCTATGACTCCAACGGCAACCTGGAGGCGCTGGAGGGTTTTATCACCGATATCACGGAGGCGCAGCGAGTGTCGGAGGATCTGCGCGGCGAGAAGGAGTTCGTCGAGCGGCTGATCAGTACCGCACAGGCAATCGTTCTGGTCCTGGACACGGAGGGACGGATCGAGCGCTTCAACCCGTACATGGAGAGGATCTCGGGGTACCGGCTGGAGGAGGTTCAAGGCAAAGACTGGTTTGCCACCTTTCTGCCGGAGCGGGACTGGGCGCGCATTCGGGATCTCTTTAAGAGCGGGTTGGCAGGGGCTGGGACCTACGGCAAGAATCCAATCGTCACGCGGGAGGGTATCGAGCGCGAGATTGAGTGGTCCAACACAGTGCTTAAAGATGCCGACGGAAAGGTCGTCGGGGTCCTAGCCATCGGGCAAGATATAACCGAGCGCAAGAAGGCGGAGGCCTGGCTGGAGCGCTTGATCGAGACGACCCAGGACGGCGTCATATCAATTGACCAGGATGGTTGCATCCTGCTTTTTAACCCCGCGGCGGAAAAGATCTTCGGCTATAGCCCGGCCGAGGTTCTAGGGAAGAAAGTCAACCTCCTTATGGCTGAGCCCTATTCGGGCAAGCATGATTGGTATTTGGCCCGTTATGAACAGACCGGTGAGCGCCGGGTGATCGGCCGCACCTGCGCGGTGGATGGACGACGGAAAGACGGCGAGGTGTTTCCGATCGAGCTTTCGGTGACGGAGGTTAAGACCGGCGACGAGGTTCGCTACGCGGCCTTCATACGGGACGTTTCGGACAAGAGCAAGATGCAAGAGAGGCTCATCGAAAGCGAACGGTTGGCGGCGATCGGCGCGGCTTCGGCCGCCTTCGCCCACGAGATCGGCAATCCGCTAAACGGCATGTCCATGACCGTGCAGCTCCTCGAGCGCCGGCTCGCCAAGGAGGGGGGCGCCGAGGAGGCGGCGGTCGGCACGGTGCAAAAGCTCAAAGACGAGATCCGCCGGCTGACCGGTCTCTTGCAGGATTTTAGCTCCTTTGCTCGCCGCAAAACGTACGTCTTTAAACCGGTGTCTTTGGCTACGGTGGCGGGCGAGGTCTTTGCCATGGAAGAAGGGAGTTACCGCGGGCGGGGCATACGGGTAGAGCAGGATTTCCCGGCGGATCTGCCCCTCGTTCTCGCCGACCGCGACAAGCTCAAGCAGGCTATGCTCAATCTCTGCAAGAACGCCGTCGAGGCTATGCCTGAGGGTGGCACGCTGACGGTCGAGGCCCACGACGTACGCGGCGAGGTCATGCTGAAGATAGCGGATACCGGGACGGGCATTGCCGATGGGGTGGATGTCTTTGCTCCGTTTACGACGACCAAGACGACAGGCACAGGGCTTGGGCTCATGGTCGTCAGACAAATCGTTGCGGCTCATGGCGGGACGATTTCGTATACCAGCGAGCACGGGAAAGGCGCGACGTTCCGCATCAGCCTGCCCGTAGCTTCTGTATAGCTCCTATCCGGTCCTACTGGCCTGGTAATTGCTTTATTCACTGAATCAGCCGGCAAACCAAGATTTTTTTGCACAATTGACAAAAAGGTCGGCCTTCCTCTTCAAAAGTGAGAAAAAGGGGGACGAGATAGGAGCGGCCAAATGACGGGCGCCATATTGGTGGCTGAAGATCAAGACACGGCGCGTGAGAGCTTGGTCGAGCTGCTACGCGAAGAAGGATATCAGGTCTACGAGGCTTTGGACGGAGATGCCGCATTGAAGCTCGTAGAGGAAGTCGACCTGGACATCGTCCTGACCGACCTTAAGATGCCGGGCAAGGACGGCATCGAGATCTTAAAGCGTGTCCGGGAGCTATCGCCACAAACCCTCGTCCTAATCATGACCGCCCATGCCACAGTGGAGACCGCTGTGGAAGCCATGCGCCTGGGTGCCCAGGACTACATCCTGAAGCCTCTGGTCTTTGAAGACGTGCTCAGGCGGATCCGCCACCTGATGGAATACCGGAGCTTTGCCTGGGAGATCCAGATGCTCAGGCGGGAAGTCAGCCGGCATATCCCTACGGATCAGCCGGTGGGGCGAAGCCTGGCGATGCGGGAGATGATGGGTCTGATCGAGAAAGTGGCGCCGACACCGGCCACGGTCCTGATTACGGGAGAGAGCGGCGTCGGCAAAGAGGTCGTGGCGCGCACGATTCATAATTCCAGCCCGCGCCGGGACAATGTCTTTCTGCCCGTCAATTGCAGCGCGATTCCTGAAACTCTGCTCGAAAGCCAGCTCTTCGGCCATATGAAAGGCTCGTTCACGGGCGCGACGAGCACCCAGGAGGGGCTTTTTCAGCGCGGGCGGGCCGGGACCATTTTCTTGGACGAGATCGGCGAGATGCCGTTGAGCCTCCAGCCGAAGCTGCTCCGCGTCATCGAGGAAAAAAAGGTCATGCCCGTCGGATCGACGAACCCGGTTCCCGTCGATGTGCGGATCATCGCCTCGACCAACCGCGATCTCAAGAAGGAGTGCGATGCGGGTAAGTTCCGCGAGGATCTGTATTACCGCTTGAACGTCGTTGGTCTGCACATCCCGCCGCTCAGGGAGAGGCGCGAGGATATTCCGCTACTGGTCGAGCATCTGATCAAGCGGCACAACCTGGAGATGAAGCGGAACTACAAGGGCGTGGACAATGCCACCATGAGGATCTTCATGGCGATGCCGTGGCAAGGCAACGTGCGGGAACTCGACAATGTTCTGGAGCGGGGCATGATCATGGGAAGCGGCGAGTGGATCACGCCCGCTGATCTGCCCGGCCAGCAACGGTCCGGTCACGAAGCGTTCCTGGAAGACAATCTCAGCGAAGCGCTCCAAGGCTATGAGCGAATCCATATCGAGAAAGTTCTGGAAAAGACCGAGGGTGACAAGAAACGCGCGGCCGAGTTGCTGGGTTTGAGCCTCTCCACACTTTACCGCAAGCTGGAACGGCTTAACATCCCGTATTAGTGCGGCGATCATTCGTTTGTCAGCGGGTGGGTTATGAAACTCCATGATATCATGGTGCAGGAAGTGGTTACCGTCGGTCCGGGGGAGACGACGGCCAGCGCAGCGCGAAAGATGCGGGAACAATCGGTCGGTTGCCTGGTGGTAACGATCGAAAAGACGGTCAAGGGAATCGTTACCGACCGTGATCTTCTGGGTTGCCTGAGCGAGGCCCATGATCCGAACCGGTGCCAAATCGCCGCTCACATGACCCGGCCCGTGATCGTCGAGCGGCCGCAGGAAGAGATGGTGTGCGCCGCCGAGATCATGGCCGAAAGGCGGATCAAGCGGTTGCCGGTGGTCGAACGCGGCACGCTGGTGGGTCTTGTCTCTTTTTCGGACATCGCTAGGATAATGGACGAACAGGCCCAGGCCTACGGGTCCATGTGGTCCTCCATGACTCGGCTCATTCGGGCGCAGAGCCGCCGGCATTGCAACGGTAAAAGGACGGCGGCGGCCGCGTCTTGATCATTGGGGGTCCGGGCTAGGAGCCGGAAAGCGGGAGTTCAGCCATGCGATTTCAAAGTCGGGAACAGGCGGCGAGTTTGCTAGCGGAAAAGCTCGTGGCGTACAAAGGGCAGAATGCGCTCGTGCTCGGCATTCCCCGTGGGGCTGTGCCGATGGCCAGGATAATCGCCGACGCTCTGGATGGCGAGCTGGATGTGGTGCTTGTTCACAAGTTGGGGGCGCCGGGACAGCCCGAGCTCGCGATCGGCGCGGTCGATGAGACGGGGCATGTCTACCTCGGCGACCACGCGCGCGACCTGGGTGTGAGCGCGGATTATGTCCGCCAGGAGAGAGAGGCGCAGCTCAAGGCGCTGCAGCGGCGACGCGCTCTGTACACACCCTACCGCTTGCCGATCGATCCGGCGGGGCGGACGGTCATCGTCGTGGACAACGGCATCGCTACAGGGTCAACGATGATTGCGGCGCTAAGGACGCTGCGCAGCCGAAAGCCGGCAAGGCTGATTGCGGCCTTTGCCGTGGCGCCTCCGAGCGCCGTGAGGCGGATTCGCGCGGAGGCGGACGAAGTGCTCTGCCTGGCGGAGCCGGAGGAGTTTTTCGCCGTGGGAGAGTTCTTCGAGGATTTCTCGCAGGTCACCGACGACGAGGTCATCGCGATCCTTCACGGCGCTGAGCCGCGTCGGGCCGTCGGCGAGTGAAGAGGAGTTGGGTCGCGCTCATCGGGTCACCTCCTGCGGCGCACGGGTAGCGGCTTTTTGCCCAATCGAGACCCGCGAATTGACTTTAGCAATGGCTGTGCCATCATCGGCATCGCCGCGGCCGACTTATTTCTCCGGTCTTACGGCCGGGCTGCTATTTCCAGCCGGCCTCCACTTTTCGCACTCTTGCGAGAAGGTTTCCTTTTGCTTTCGCACTTTCATGAATCGGCGTATGCTGGAAACAAAAGACTACGGATTCCCTCGAAAGCTCCTCGGGGGCCGAGCCATCAGGCCGCGGCCGTGATTGTCCGCGACCGAGGGGAGCGCGAGCGAGGCTGCGGACGTCCGATTACAAACGGTACGACTCATGGTACGAACCCATCGGCCGCAGCCGAGAGCGCGCTTCCCGAGGGAGCTTAGCCCATCGTCCGCGGCCTTCCTCCTCGTCCCCTCCAGCTTCGGGGAGCGGGTCCCGGCTTTCATCAGCGCGGGTGGAGTTAAACTTCATGAACATTCCTTTGCTAGCGGGCACGGCGGTGGCGTGTCGGCGGGCGCACGGTCAGCACGGGGCATGGGGAGAGACGGACGATCCTCTCCGCCACGCTGCCGATAAGGAGATGCTGGACGCCGGTTCGACCATGGGTTCCCATCACGATCAAGTCTATGTGCTCTCGCTCCGCGTGCTTGAGGATTTCTCTATAGGGGGTTCCGGTCACCAAGACCGTGCTTACCGCCAGCCCATGTTCTTCCAGCTCGGCGCGCAGATTTTCGAGCAACGTGGTGGCGATGGTCTCGAGCGCGCGGCGGTGTTCGATCACATTCAGAGTATCCGTTACGCTATAAGCTAGGGACTCGACCACATGCATGAGGGTGAGTTGGCAGTCGAACCGCTCGGCGAGCACGCGAGCATATCGTAGAGCGTGATTGGAATGCGGCGAAAAGTCCACGGGGATCAAGATTTTCTTGAAACTTTTTTTGCTCCTGGCGCGTTTCATCTCGCCTGCCTCTAAGTCGGCGGCTAAGCTATGACGCATAATTCGTGCCAGACGATTCCCTCGAAAGCTCCTCAGGGGCCGAGCCGTCAGGCCGCGGCTCAGGGGACTGGCTCCGCGAAGTGGTGCCTGTCCCCGGCTCCGATGGGTTTGAGCCATAAGTCGTGGTGTTTGTAATCGGACGTCCGCAGCCTCGCTCGCGCTCCCCTCGGCCGCAGACAAACACGTCCGCGGCCTTCTTCCTCGTCTCCCTCGGACTTGAGGACCGGGTCCCGACTTTCATGAGCGAGAGTGAAGTCCAACTCGCATTTTGTCGGCGACGGTGAAGTAAGGATTGACGACCAATGGAGAGAAAGGGCATGCTTCTTGCACATTCGCAAGTTTGGATTGGTGGGATGGAAGGAGCCGCCATAACGGCCTTATGGACGGAATAAAAAAGATTCTTGCCCCGGTGGATTTTTCTCACGTCTGCAAGTCAGGGGTGCGCCTTGCTTTGGAGGTGGCCAGAGCCGAAGAGGCGGAGGTCATAGTCTACCATGTCATCGGCCCCACTGAGGCGTGGCTTGCCAAACACGATGAGTTTTTTTCAGTGGCGGAGTTGGTGGCAGAGAAAAAACACAAGATCAGCAAATTTTTGGCGGAGAACTTTGTTGACCTCGTTTCTCAAGTCACGGTCCGGGAGGCGGTAGATGTGGGAGTCCCGCACAGGATGATCGTGGCCAAAGCCAGGGAGGAGAAGGTTGATGTCATCGTCATGTCGACCTTGGGCGCGAGCGGGATCTCGCATATGACGATCGGTAGCGTCACGGAGAAGGTTGTGGGACGTGCCCCGTGCCCCGTGCTGACCGTTCGCGGACAAATAGAGGGCGATCGGGAAAATCCCCCTGCGTCCTGATCTAATGTTTCGACGCCTTGTCATCGTCTTGGTCCTGATCGCTGGCGTCGTGGCCGGCTACTGGTACTGGTCCCGTCCGAAGCCGCTGAGCGCGGTTGTACAGAAGGTTCAGCAGGGCCGGGTAGAGGCAAGCGTCGCCAATACGCGCGCCGGCACGGTGAAGGCATGCCGCCGCTCGGCCCTGGCGCCAGCGGTCGGGGGGCAAGTCTCTCGCCTCTATGTTCGCGAAGGTGACCGCGTGAAGGCCGGACAGGTGTTGCTGGAGATTTGGAACGAGGATCTCAGCGCGGAATTGAAGCTCGCTCTGAACGAGCTGGTTTCCACCCGGGCGAAGGCTGACGAAGCATGCGTGCGCGCCGATGTTGCCGAACGAGAGGCGGGCCGTCAGGTGAAGCTGTGGGAGCGCCAACTCGTCGCTCAGGAGCAGATGGAACGCGCCGTGGCCGATGCCGATGCCGCCAAGGCCGCGTGCCGCGCGGCGCGCGCGAGCACTCAGGTGGCCGAGGCTAAAGTGGCGGCGGCGCGGGCGGCGCTCGACAGAACCGAACTTCGGGCGCCGTTCGATGGCGTGGTGGCTGAAGTCAACGCCGAGCGGGGCGAGTTCGCCACCCCTTCGCCGACCGGGATTCCGACTCTGCCCGCCATCGATCTCATCGACGATCAGTGTTTGATCGTTTCGGCTCCGATCGACGAGGTCGACGCTCCGGTCATCCGCGTGGGGATGGAAGCGTGGGTCTCTGTGGATGCTTTTCCGGAGCGCCGTTGGCCGGGAAAGGTGCGACGGGTCGCCCCCTACGTGTTGGAAAAAGAAAAGCAGGCGCGCACCGTGGAGGTGGAGGTCGAGCTCGTCAATCCGAAGGATTGGCGCGGGCTCCTTGCCGGCTACAGCGCCGATGTGGAGATCGTCCTCGACGCGCGCGACGGGGTGCTTCGAATTCCTACGGAGGCAGTGCTCGAAGGCTATCGAGTGTTGGTTTACCGGTCTCGAGACGGGCGCCTGGAGGAGCGCAAGGTCGAGCCGGGTTTGTCCAACTGGCAGTTCACGGAGATAAAATCGGGGCTTCAAGCGGGTGAGCAGGTCGTGATTTCGGTGGGACGGGAGGGTATCCGGGCCGGCGCCTACGTGGCGCCGGAGAATGCGGCGCCCACGCGGCTGCGCGAATGATCCGTCTCCAAGCCATCCAGCGGAAGTTTGTAGTCGGCGATCAAACGGTTTACGCGCTCAACGGCGTAAGCCTGGAGGTTGAGCACGGCGAGTATCTCTCCATCATGGGCCCGTCCGGCTCGGGCAAATCCACGCTTCTCAACATCATCGGGCTTCTGGACCACCCGACATCCGGCCAGTACTGGCTCGCGGGCAAAGATGTCACGGGTCTCGCCGACGAAGAGCGCGCAGAAATTCGGCGCGAAAAGATCGGTTTCGTCTTCCAGTTGTTTCACCTGGTGGCGCGCCTCACCGCGGCCGGGAATGTCGAGTTGCCGTTGACGTTGGCCGGGTTGCCGCGCCCGGAGCGCGAGGAGCGCGTGCGCGAGCTCCTTGCAGCGTACGGTCTCACCGCGCGCGCCCGCCACCTGCCCGGTCAACTCTCCGGCGGAGAGCGCCAGCGCGTCGCGATCGCGCGGGCGACCGTCACGCGGCCGGAGATTCTGTTGGCCGATGAGCCCACGGGCAACTTGGACCGCAGCTCGGGCCGTGAGATCATCGAGCTGCTTGAAAGCCTGAACCGGCAGGGATTGACCTTGCTCTTGGTCACCCATGATCCCCAGTTGGGTCGGCGCGCCGCACGTCAGGTCCAGATGCGGGATGGGCGCATCTCGGGCGACGGCAGAGGGGGATAGGCGTCATGCGGGGAGCGGATATCCTGCGTTTTTCCGTTCACGCGCTCAAAGGCTACCCCGTCCGGTCTGTGCTCATGCTGGTTGCGATGGCCATCGGCGTGGCCGCGGTCGTCCTCCTTACCGCGCTCGGCGAAGGGGCGCGCCGCTACGTGACCGGACAATTTGCTTCCCTCGGCAGCCATCTCCTCATCATTCTTCCGGGCCGCTCCGAAACCACCGGGGCGCATCCTCCGATCCTGGGTGAAACGCCGCGCGATCTCACCCTCGATGACGCGTTCGCCCTGCTCAGAAGCGCGCGTATTCGCCGGGTCGCGCCCGTGGCGTTGGGTTCCGCTCCGGCGTCGTGGGGGCGAAGAGAGCGGGAAACCACCGTCATCGGATCGACTGCGGATTTCCAGCGCATCCGCCATCTCAAGCTGGCGCAGGGTCGTTTTTTGCCCGAGATCGACCCGCGAAAGGCCGCGGCGGTCTGCGTGTTGGGCGCCGCCGTGCGCGCGGAGCTTTTCGGACCCGAAGCCGCGCTCGGCCGATGGGTGCGCCTCGGGGATCGTCGCTTCCGGGTCGTCGGCGTGCTCGCGCCCCAGGGGCAGTCGATCGGCCTCGATCTCGACGAGGTCGCGATCGTGCCGGTCGCCTCGGCGCAGGCGCTGTTTGATAGCCCGTCGTTGTTCCGGGTCCTGGCGGAGGCGAGAAGCCGCGAGGACCTTTCCCGGGCGGCGGCCGATAGCCGCGATATCATCCGTGATCGCCATGAGGGTGAAGAGGATGTCACGGTGATCACTCAGGATGCCGTCATCGCGACTCTGGACCGCATCTTCGGAGCCCTGACGCTCACCGTCGCCGGCATCGCGGGAGTGAGCCTCGTCGTGGCCGGGATTCTCATCATGAACGTGATGCTGGTAGCCATATCCGAGAGGAGGGAGGAGATCGGGCTTCTAAAAGCCTTGGGCGCCGCCTCGGGTAAGATTCAGCTTCTCTTCCTCGCCGAAGCGGGACTGCTTTCGTTGACGGGTGCCCTGTTGGGTCTGGGACTAGGGCTGCTCGGCGTTTGGGCGGGTCGCGAACTTTACCCCGCTCTGTCTCTGGCTCCGCCCGCCTGGGCTACGGCAGGGGCGCTGGCGGTCGGCGTCGGCGCCGGCGTGCTTTTCGGCGTGCTGCCGGCGCGCCGCGCCGCGCGGCTCGATCCGGTTCAAGCGTTGTCCGGGAGGTGAGGGGAGATGCCGTTTAAAGATGTGATCGGTCTCTCTTGGGGCGCGCTCATGGCCTACCGGATGCGCTCGCTCCTCACCGCGCTGGGCATCTCGGTCGGAATCGCCGCGGTCGTGCTGCTTACCTCGATCGGCGAAGGCGTGCATCGATTTGTGCTCGCCGAGTTTACCCAATTCGGCACCAACTTGCTGGGCGTCCATCCCGGTAAGACCGCGACCTTCGGTGTCTCGGGGGCGATCGTCAGCAATGTGCGCCCGCTATCGCTGGCGGATGGCGAGGCTTTGGCCCGGATCGACGGCGTGGTCGCTGTCGTGCCCGTCGTTCAAGGCAATGCCCTGGTAGAGGCGCAGAGCAAGGGCCGGCGCGCGTTTGTCTTCGGCGTCGGTTCCGCGGTGCCGACGGTGTGGAAGATCAAGGTTACCACAGGGAAATTTCTTCCCGCCGAAGATCACGGGACCGCCCGTGCCTTTGCCGTGCTCGGCAGCAAGCTCAGGGATGAGCTTTTCGGCGGCGCCAACCCCCTGGGCCAGCGCATCCGCGTGGGCGGGGACCGTTATCGGGTAATCGGCGTGATGGAGCGCAAAGGGCAGTTTTTGGGCTTTGATCTGGACGACGCGGTCTATCTGCCGGCGGGAAGAACTCTGGAGCTGTTTAACCGCGAAAGCCTGATGGAGATCGATCTCCTCTACGAACCGGGCGCGTCGGTGGACCGCCTGGTGGCGGACATCAAGCGCGTTCTCGTCTCCCGCCATGGCCACGAGGACTTCACGATCATCACGCAGAAGCAGATGCTCGATGTGCTGGGTTCGATTTTGGATGTGCTGACCTTCGCCGTGGCAGCCCTGGGAAGCATCTCGCTCTTGGTGGGCGGAGTCGGAGTGCTGACGATCATGACGATCGCAGTCACCGAGCGCACCTCGGAAATCGGCCTGCTGCGCGCGCTGGGCGCAGAGAGGGGTCAGATAGCGAAGCTTTTTCTGACCGAGGCCGTGGTGCTGGCGGGCGTAGGAGGCCTGGGCGGTCTGGCGGGCGGTATCGCTCTGGGGCGCATCCTGCGCGTGCTGGTTCCGGGGCTGCCGCTTCAGACCTCTTGGGCTTATGCGTTGGCGGGCGAGCTTTTAGCCATAGCGGTGGGGCTGGCGGCTGGCGTGCTGCCGGCGCGGCGCGCGGCCAAGCTCGACCCGCTCGAGGCACTCAGAGCCGAATAAGGTTTTATTCTCTACCGACCGCAACGATATAAAGGGGCTCTTCTTTACCCCGCATTGGGATGGCCAGCTTGATCTTCTCGTCCTCAAAAGCCCCGAGGACGGCGGCACCCAGGTTCAGTGCCACTGCCTGGAGGCATACGTTTTGGGCCGCATGACCAGCCTCCATATGAACGTATCTGATGCCCCTGTTCCCGTATTTGCTTGTGGTTCGCTCATAGACGGCGCACAGCACCAGAACGGCCGGGGCCTCTCGGATCGAAGGCTGGTCGAGAGCAGCCCGGCATAGTGCGCTTCGCCTATCGACATCCCCCATCTTGACCAGATCGTGTGTGGCGGCTCTGTAACGGTAGACCCCACCGCGGAGATCCGTTATGTTTCCGGCAAGAAGATAAATTTCGAGGGGGTAGAGAGCTCCGGCAGATGGAGCCGTCCTTAAGCCCGCAGGATCCGTGATTCCTTGAGCGGCCCAAAGAAGCTGAGAAATTTCTCCCAGGACGAGCGGGTTATTGCTGTACTCTCTGACGGATCTTCTTAATCGCAGGCTCTTTTCGATCGAAGTAGCGCCGTCGTATGTTGGGGCGGGAAGCTTCACGTCCCCTGTGGGAGCCACGGCGGGTCTCATCATCTCGCTTTTTAAACGCGGCAGCATAGGTGTTCCTCGTTGTCGAATTTCTTTGAACGATAACGACTCCTCTCGTAGGATTCCCCGGAGAGTTTAAGCAAGTGGCATGCCTCTATTGGCGCGCCAGAGGGAGCGGAATTTAGGAAGGGAACAAACAGTTGATCACCGAGGTCTTCTCACTGCCGCAAAATTGTTTCCGTATTTGTTCCTATTCTTGACAGAACACAGTGGCGGGAGAATCTTCCCCTTTGTCATCGCAACATGCCCGTGACGACCATGTCGACGGCCTGTGCGGGTGTTAGGCCGTGGGCCATGAGGGTTTCAAGCTGCTTTTTATCCACGCTTCCGATGGCGGCCTCATGGGTCACCTTCGCCAGAGGGTGGGTCACCTTCACGATGGGGACGGCGTTCGCCACAGCCTGGTCCTTGACGATCTCCACGCAGTCTACGTGGCCACGCGCGCCCTCTTCCCTTCCTTCCGTAATCCCGCTAACGTCTGCTGAGGCTTGGTCCTCCACAGCCACCCGAATCTTGATCAGGCTCCTCGACCGCTTGCCGGCCAGCGCCACGCGTTCTCGGATCCGGATATCGTCCGTGGCGTGGCCGAATATTCTGGTGGTCATCTCCGCCAGAGCTTCCTCCTCGGCCTCAACGTTGTAGTCTATGTAGAGCTGCCCGACGCGGCCGGTGGTGAGGGAGAAATCCGAGACATAGCGAGCGCGGGGCCCGACGTGCACATCGGCTTTGGGCAGCACGCTCGCGCCGCCGAATGGGCCATGATAATGGCCTTCCAGGAAGCGCAGCTCTGCTTCCCTGCCCAGATCGACCACCGCATCCATCGCGTGCAGCACCTTCTCCGCCGAGGGGAAAAAGCAGTGGGCCATGAAGGTCGCGGCGCTTCGGGCTTCCAGGTGGATCGCGATGTTTATCCTTTGGTCGCCGCGCTTTTCTAGGACGCCGACGCAAAGGTGGACGGGGTTCTCGATCCTGGCCCCCTCAGAGACGGTGAGTTCGGCCGCGATGCCGTCTGAGGTTCTTTTCGCCTGGAGATGGACGCCGGGAACCTCCCTGAGGCTCAGCCAGGTGTGGCCTGTGGCCACCAGGTGGGCGATGTTGCTTTTCGTGAGAACCGCGCTGTCCTGGCCCATCTCTCCAAGCGCGCGTGCGATTTCTTCCTTTTCAGCCATTCCCGCACTCATTGCCATCGCAGACGATGCACGTTCGGGCTTTGTAGTGGCGAGCGACGTTTGAGGGAGTCCCGGAAAAGACGATCCTGCCGCCGCATAATTGCGAAGCCCGGTCGGAGACGAGCGCCATCTCTTCGCGATGGGTGATCAGGAGAACCGCGGCGCCCTCAGCCTTAAAGGCCTCAATCACCGCGGCGATCTCATTCATAGAGAGCATGTCTATACCGGAGTCGGGTTCATCCAGGATGGCCAGCTTCGGTTTAAGGGCCAAAACGGAGGCCAGCTCGATGCGTTTTCTCTGCCCGCCGCTTAGGGTTTTATCAACCATCCTGGGTAGGTACTCATCTGGGGTCAGGCCCACACGTTGTAAGTAGCGTGCGGGATCGGCGCTCGGGCTTCCCAGGCTCAGGTAGTTTGCAATCGAGATCCCTTCGAATCTTGCCGGCTCCTGCCAGGCCAGGGTGATTCCGAGACGCGCGCGCTCGTGGATTTTCAAGTCGTTAATCACCCGGTTGCCAAAAACGATTGTCCCCGTAGCGGGGAGGTATCCCTCGCAACCCATGATTACGAATGCGAGCGTGCTCTTGCCGCACCCGTTGGTACCGAGCAGGGCATGGATCTCTTGCTCAGCGATGGTCAGATCGAGTCCGTCGAGGATCTTTTTGTGGTCCGCGGAGAGCGAGAGGCTGTGAATCCGAAGCAGTTCTGTCATCGCGCGCTCGCGCAGCTCAAGCCGGTATCGGCCTCAGCCGGCGCTGAAACCACTCGGAGGCGAGCCGCGCTACCTCCTCGAGTGCGCCGGGCTCTTCGAATAGATGCGTTGCACCGGGAACGAGAGCGAGATGCTTTTCGGCCTTGAGCTGCCGGTAAGCCCGCTGGTTGAGTTCAACCACGGTGTAGTCCAGCTCTCCCACGATGAGGAGCGTCGGCGCCACCACCTGCCCCAGGGCTTCCCACGCCAGATCGGGCCGGCCCCCGCGCGATACCACGGCGCCAACTGAGGGTCCGAGCGCTGCGGCGGCCCGAAGCGCGGCGGCCGCGCCGGTGCTCGCGCCGAAGTAGCCAAGCGTGAGATTTTTTGTCTCGGGCAATCCCGCAAGCCACCGGGTCGCGGCTTCGAGGCGCACGGTCAGCAGGTCGATATCGAAGCGCGTCTCGTACGTGGCGTCTTCTTCCTTGGTCAGGAGGTCCATTAACAAAGTGCCGACGCCGCCGTCCCGCAAAACCCGCGCGACGAAGTTGTTTCGCGGGCTGAGCCGGCTGCTGCCGCTGCCATGGGCGAAGAGCACGATTCCCCCAGCGCCCGCGGGGATCGCGAGTACGCCCTCGAGCCGGATTGAGTCCAGAGGTATATGGATTAGCCGCTCCATGCTTTCTTGCGCCATGGCGAACCTCGCTTGCCGGTTTCTAGGCCTGCGCCAAAAGCCTTCGCCTCCCGCGCAGACGTTTGGACAAGCCCAATTTTTTCTGCCCGGCGGTTTTCTTTTTCTTCGGTTGCGCTTGGATGATTTTGCTCATCCAAACTTCGGTCTCGGGTTTGCCGTAGCCCATTCGCTTGAAGAACTTGATCGCGCCGGTATTGGATCTCGCCGCATCCATGAACACCATCCTGACACCGTCCTCATGCATGCGCCGCTCCATGTCGTGGTAGAGCTGCGCGCCGACATGGTCGCGCTGCCATTTCGGGCTCACCCCGATCCACAGGAGATGGCCGTATTTCCAGCTCCCGGATTCCTTCTCGTAAGTGGTTCCGAGAGCAAAAGCGACTATTCTACCGCTCGAGGCTTCGGCAACCAGCGATAATCTAGGGTCCTGATTGAAGTTGGTGGTGACCTCGTAAGCGTCCCAGGTTCGGTACAGCGTCGTGGGCTCGAGGCAGTGAAACAGCCGGTATCCCAGCCGGTACACCTCTGAGATATCATCGACCCTCATCTCGCGGATCTTAACCTCGCGCTTTTTTGCCTTCGCGCCCATGCCTTGGTATGGCGGGGCTCTCAGAGCTTCGCCATCTCCCGTAAAAGGTCCGTCCTCGTGGCAAGTCCGATCAGGCTGCCTCCCTCGATGACGAGCAGACAGTCGATCCGTTTTTCCACCATAAGCCGCGCCGCTTCCCGTATCGTGCGATCCGGGGATATGCTGATCGGAGGGGCCATGGTCACGTCCCTGATCGCGACCGTCCCGAGCGCTTCACGCAGAGGTTGTTCACCCCGTGTGACGGCTGAAGCCAACGAGGCGCGGATCAGGTCAAGCCAGCTAACCACCCCCACGACCTTTTTCGCTTCCAAGACCGGAAAATAGCGCAGGCTGGCTAAGGCCATCATGTCGTCGGCCATGCGGAGCGTATCGTTGAGCGAGAGCGTGACCACGTCGGTTGTCATGATCTCCCGAACCGTTTTTTCCATAAAAGCAAGCGGCCCGACCATGCCGAGTACCCGGTTCAACTCTCGACCCATGATTCTCTCGAAAGCTCCTCGGGGGCCGAGCCATCAGGCCGCGGCCGATGCACTAAGCTCCCTCGGGAAGCGCGCTCTCGGCTGCGGCCGATGCGTTGGTGCCATGAGTCGTACCGTTTGTAATCGGACGTCCGCAGCCTCGCTCGCGCTCCCCTCTGTCGCGGACAAAGAGATCCGCGGCCTTCCTTCTCGCTCCCCTCGGGCTTCAAAGGGAAAATGTGCCGGTGGAAGGGGCATCTCGGGCCTTTCATATGCAAGGGCGAAAACTGTTTCATGACCATTCCCTTGTAAGGCGCTCTTTCTGCCGCTTTCGGCTGTAGCCCCTTTTGCCCTTTTTCGTGCCCTGCGGTCCGCCGCGCTGTCGTGGCAGGGGGACCCTTCCGAGCCTCTT
>JACPAM010000024.1 GCA_016180805.1 Deltaproteobacteria bacterium
GGCGGGGAGGAGATCGGCTGGTTGGAAGGTGTTGACCTTTTAGTTCCTAGCCCCGGCGTTCCCGCTGAAAATCCCCTGCTTCGGGAGGCCAGCCGAAGGGGCATCGCGATCTTGAGCGAGATCGAGATCGCTTACCGCTTTCTTTCGGCGCCGCTGGTTGCGATCGCCGGAACGAACGGCAAGAGCACGACTACGACCCTGGTCGGCGAGATTCTGAAAGCGCAGGGTATAAGAGCGTTTGTCGGCGGCAATATCGGCGCCCCGCTGATCGGCTTCGCCGGTGGGGACTGGGAGTGGGGTGTGGTGGAGGTGAGCAGCTTTCAGTTGGAATGGGTCGAGTATTTTCGCCCGCGGATTGCGGCGCTCCTGAATGTCACCGAGGACCATCTCGATCGCTACGCGGATTTCGCCGCCTACTCAGAGGCGAAGAGGCGAATCTTTCGGGCCCAGCAAGAAACCGATGTTGCGGTGCTTAACCGGGATGATCCGGTTGTGTGGTCAATGCGGGACGGGCTTCGGGCACAGGTGATCTCTTTTGGTTGGGGGGAGGTGGAAGATGGCGTCTGTGTCGCGGGGAGCGAGATTGTCTGGCGCCGCGGCGGCGAGGAGGAGAGGTTTCCCCTGGCAAAGGTCAAGATCCAGGGGGTCCACAACGTGGACAATCTGATGGCGGCGGTGGCGGTGGCGAAGACGATCGGCGTTTCCGCGCCAACCATCCAGCGGGTCATCGAGCGGTTTCCCGGCTTGGAGCACCGTCTCGAGTTTGTTCGGGAGAAGGACGGCGTGCGCTTTTACAACGATTCCAAAGGCACCAACGTGGGAGCGGTCCTTAAATCGCTCGAGAGCTTTTCCTCGCCGATCATTCTCCTTGCCGGCGGCGTCGATAAGGGAGGGAGCTATCAGAGTTTGGAAGACGAGGTGAGACGAAAGGTTAAAAAGCTCATCCTTTTCGGCGCCGCAAAGGAAAAGATCCAGAGGGCTCTGGGCCGCCTTACCGAAACCTCGGTGGTTGGCAATCTCGAAGAGGCCGTTCATGAGGCCTACAGAAGCGCCCGGCCCGGCGATGTCGTGCTTCTATCGCCGGCCTGTTCGAGCTTCGACATGTTCCAAAACTACGCGGAAAGGGGCAGGGCGTTCAGGGCCTTGGTTGAGACGCTATGAGGAAAGGCACCTCGATCGACGGCTGGATCTTCTTCGCCGTCGCCGCCTTGCTGGCCGTGGGGATCACCATGGTGCTCAGCACGAGCTACCTCTATGCCCAGGAGCGCTATGCGGACGCGACCTTTTTCTTTCGCAAGCAAATCACTGCGGTGGCGGTGGGTATGGCGGCGCTTTTTATCGCCGCCCTGGTCCCCTCGACCGCCTATCGCCGCTTTGCCTATCCTCTGCTCGGGATCGGTCTGCTTGTGTTGTGTCTGGTTTTGGTCCCGGGGATCGGGTTGTCGCGCGGCGGGGCGCGCCGTTGGCTGCCGCTTGGCGGCTTCGCCTTTCAGCCTGCGGAGCTGGCCAAGATCTCGCTCGTTCTCTACCTCGCCCATTCTCTTGCCAAAAAGGGAATCAAAGTCCAGACGTTTTCCATCGGGATTCTTCCCCATCTGATCATCGGCGGTTTATTCCTCGGGCTGATTCTCCTGGAGCCCGATTTGGGGACGGCCCTCATTCTCGGCCTGATCCTGTTTCTCATGCTCTATGTGAGCGGCGCCAAACTGTCTCATCTCCTGCTCGTCGGCCTGCTGGCACTGCCGGCCGTGGCGCTTGCGGTGGCCGGCTCGGAGTACCGGCTGCGGCGCCTGCTCACATTTCTCGACCCCTGGAGGGACGCCTCGACCAGCGGCTTTCAGATCATCCAGTCGTACATCGCGTTCGGCTCCGGCCAGCTTTGGGGCCGGGGTTTGGGGGAGAGCCGGCAAAAGCTCTTCTATTTGCCGGAGGCCCACACCGATTTTATCTATTCGGTGATCGGCGAGGAGTTGGGACTGCTCGGGGCTCTCGCCGTTCTCGTGCTTTTCGGCCTGATCGTTCTGCGGGGTTTTCTTTTGACCGCCAAGATCGATGATCCCTTTGCCCAGTATCTGGCGCTCGGGCTGACCAGCCTGCTCGGGCTGCAGGCGATCGTCCATATGGGAGTCGTGATCGGGCTTATGCCCACGAAAGGGCTCGTGCTCCCGTTTATCAGCTACGGGGGCTCGGCCATGGTGATGAATTTGGCTGAGGCAGGAATGCTGCTCAGCTTGTCGCGCAGGAGAATGTGACCATGCGTGTGATCATGGCTGGCGGGGGGACTGGCGGGCACCTGTTCCCCGGGCTGGCTGTGGCGCGCGAGTTTCAGCGGCGGGACCAGATGACGAAAGTTCTATTTGTCGGAACCAAGCAGGGGATCGAAAGCCGGGTCCTCCCGCGGGAGGGGTTTGTGCTGGAGACGATTCCGGTTAGGGGGCTGAAGGGGCGGGGGCTTCGCGGGATGGCGGAGGCGGCATACGGCATACCGGCGAGCCTGTGGCGCTCCCTGGGAATCCTCAGCCGTTTTCGCCCCGATCTCGTTGTCGGACTGGGCGGCTATTCCTCGGGGCCCGTGCTGGTGGCGGCCAAGATGAAAAGGCGCCGCGCGGCGATCATGGAGCAGAATCTTCACCCCGGCTTTACCAACCGAATTTTGGGCCGAGTGGTCGATCGCGTCTTTACCTCCTACGACGAGAGCACGACCTATTTTCCCCGCGCCAAGGTCGTGGTCTCGGGAAATCCCGTGCGCTGGCAGAGCCTTCCCGCAATCGCCAGGGATGAGAGGTTCACCCTCCTGGTCTTTGGCGGCAGCGCCGGCGCGCACCGGATCAACGTGAGCGTGGTGGAGGCGCTGAAAACGCTGCGCGATCTCGCTTCGGGGCTGCGCGTCATCCACCAGACCGGCGAGGCGGATTTCGCCGCGATGAAGCGCGCCTACAGCTTGCTTCCGTTCGAGACGGAAGTGATGCCGTTTATCGACACGATGGATCAGGCCTACGCGCGCGCCGATCTGATTCTGTGCCGGGCCGGAGCGAGTACGGTCGCCGAGCTTACCGCCTTCGGCAAGGCCGCCATTGTGGTTCCCTATCCTTACGCGGCCTATGACCATCAGCGCGCCAACGCCCAGGCGCTCGAAGGGCGCGGGGCCGCGGAAATGCTTTTGGATCGGGAGCTGGACGGCGAAAGGCTGGCGCGGAAGATCCGGGCGCTCTACCAGGATCGCGGCCGCCTCGAGATCATGGGCCGCGCCGCGCGAAAGCTCGGGAAACCGCAGGCGGCGAACCGAATCGTCGACGAGTGCTATGCGCTGGTTCAAAAATAGACGGGTTCAAGCCGTTCGAATGGTTCAAGCCGTTTAACGATTGGAACGTTTTGAACGATTTAAACGCTTTGAACATTCTATGTTGCAAAAGAAGCATCGGGTCCACTTCGTCGGTATCGGTGGTATCGGTATGAGCGGCATCGCGGAGGTCCTGCTCAACCTCGGCTACACCGTGACCGGCTCGGACCTGCGCGATAGCGAGGTGACTGAGCGGCTCAGATCTTTGGGGGCGCAGGTTTTCATCGGCCACGGCGAAGCGAATCTTGCGGGGAACCCGTCGGTGGTCGTTATTTCGACGGCGGTGAAATATTCCAATCCGGAGGTCTTGGAGGCGCGCCGGCGCGCCATTCCCGTGATTCCGCGCGCCGAGATGCTCGCCGAGCTCATGCGCATGAAGTACGGCGTGGCCGTGGCCGGAACCCACGGCAAGACCACGACCACCTCGATGATCGCTGCGGTCTTGAGCGCTGCGGGCCTCGATCCCACCATGGTGATCGGCGGCAGAGTGAACGCGCTCGGGTCGAACGCGAAGATGGGGCAGGGAGAGATCCTGGTGGCGGAGGCGGATGAGAGCGACGGCACGTTCCTGCTCCTCTCTCCGACGATCGCCGTGGTCACCAATATCGATCGCGAGCACATGGATTTTTATGCGTCGATGGATCACCTGACGGAGAGCTTTCTCGCCTTCATCAATAAAGTGCCCTTCTACGGTTTGGCCGTTTTGTGCCTCGACCATCCCAACGTCCGGGCGCTGTTGCCGAAGGTCAACAAGCGCTGTGCCACCTACGGTTTGTCCCCGGAGGCGGATTTTTGCGCGCGTGATCTCCAGATCCAGGCCATGGAAGTGCGGTGCGAGGTGACGTACCGCTCCCAACCGATGGGAAAGCTCAGGCTCCGGCTTCCCGGGCGGCATACGGCGACCAACGCGCTCGCGGCCGTAGCCGTCGCGCAGGAGCTGGAGATTCCCTTCTCCCAAGCAGCGGACGCCCTGGAGGCCTTCTCGGGCATCCACCGCCGCTTCGAGATCAAAGGAGAGCCAAAAGGCATCATGGTCATCGACGACTACGGCCACCATCCGGTGGAGATCCAGGTTACGCTGCAGGCCATCCGCGAGGGCTGGCGGCGGCCGCTGACCGTCATTTTTCAGCCCCACCGCTTCACTCGGACCAGGGACCTGTTCGACGAATTCTTGACGTGCTTCGAGGCCGCGGATCGGCTACTTCTCACCGAGATTTACGGCGCCGGCGAGGAACCGATCCCGGGAGTGAGCGGCGAGGCGCTCTACCAGGCGATCAGGCGCCGAGGCCATACGGAGGTCGAGTTCGTGCCGGACAAGAACGGGATCGTGCGCAAGTTGCTGCCCAGGCTCAAGGCGGGAGACATCGTGTTGACGTTAGGCGCCGGCGATGTTTACCGGGTTGGGGAGGAGTTGGTCGAAGCATTGGAGAGAAGTTTTTAATTTTGAGTTTCGAGTTTTGAGTTGAAATCCAATGGTGCCACAGCCGGCCGAAGAGTCTCTGCTCGAAGGGCTAAAAGGCCTCCCTGGCTTGAAGGTGAAGCTGAACGAGCCTTTGGCTCCCTATACCTCGATCAAGATCGGGGGTCCGGTGGACTACTTTTTGGAAGTCGCGGACCGCGTCTCCTTGTCGCGGACTTTGGAGCTTCTTCACCGCCACGCCGTTCCGTTTTGCCTCTTGGGCAAGGGGAGCAACGTGCTCGTGAGCGATCGGGGAGTGCGCGGGGCCGTGCTCCGCTTGGGGCGGGAGTTCAACCAGGCGATTTGGACGGAAAAGAACGGTGCGGTGGTCGCGCTCGTGGGCGCCGCCTATTCCGTCAGTCGTCTGGTTCGAGAGGCGGCCCGGCGAGGATATAGCGGGTTGGAATTTGCTGAAGGCATCCCGGGGAGCGTAGGCGGAGCTTTAGTGATGAATGCGGGTGCCCACGGGTCGGAGATCGAAAGGATTGTCGATCGGGTTGAAGGGGTTACGGCCCGGGGAGAGACCGTCGGGCTACGGAGAGGGCAAATGCTTTTTACCTATCGCAGCTCGAATCTGCCGCCTGGGACCATCGTGACGCGAGTGCACCTGCGCCTTGCCAAAGACCAGGCGGAGGCGGTGAGCTCGAGGGTTCGCGAGCTCGTGGCGCGGCGAAAAAAGAGCCAGCCCTCCGGTTATCCCAATTCCGGGTCGATGTTTCGCAATCCCCCCGGTGATTTTGCCGGGCGGCTGATTGAAGCAGCCGGCCTCAAGGGAAAGAGGATTGGCAGGGCCGAGATCTCCGAGCGCCACGGGAATTTTATTTTGAACCTGGGCGGCGCGAAGGCCGAGGAGGTCAGGGGTTTGATGGAGATGGCGCGCGCCGAGGTGCGCGCACGCTTTGGCGTAGAGCTGGAGCCGGAGGTCCGCCTCCTGGGCGAGTGGCCGGAGGAAAACAAAAGCGAGGCTTAAATGGGACCGCTGCTTCAACGCACGGGCAATCAAAAAAGGGGAGAGAATCGCCGGCGACTTCGCTGGGCTTTGGCGGGGGCATTGGCGGTTTTGGCCGCGGTTCTCGCGCCGGCATATCTCTGGCGGTCCGACCTTTCGCGTTTGGGTCGCGAGATCTCGGCGGTCGTTTTGAATCACGCTTACTTCGCGGTGCGCGAGATCAAAGTGAGAGGGGGGACAAAAGTAGGAGGGAGCGAGATCGTAACGATGGCCGGCTTAAGTCACGGCATGAGGATCTGGGATATCGATCCGGTCGTGATTGAGAACAAAGTGGCGAAGCACCCCTGGGTCAAGCGGGTGATTGTGCGACGCGAGTTCCCTCATCGAGTGGTGATCGAAGTTGAAGAGCGAGGGGCCAGGGCCATCCTGGTTCTCGGCCGTCTCTATTACGTGGATGCGGATGGGTTCGTGTTCAAGGAAGTGGACGAGTCGGAGCGAGTGGACCTTCCGCTCCTCACCGGGCTCAGGCATGAAGACCTCATGGCCGAGCCCCAGTCTACCCGGATGAAAATTCAGGAAGTCCTGCGGCTCGGCGAGCTTGCCGAGGCCGCAGCGCTTGTCCTTTCCGAGGTGCGCTTTCTCTCCGAGGGGGGCGTCGTGCTCTATCCCATGGATTACCCCGTGGCCCTGCATATGGGTTGGGGAGACTGGGAAAGAAAATTGCAACGGCTCGAGCAGGTGCTGGCGCTCTGGCAGGGGAGGGAAAATCGACTGGCGGCATTGAACGTGAACTTTTCCGATCAGGTGGTCGCGCGGCTACGAGAGGGCTAAGAGCCGTAGGCTTTATGGCTAAAAAAAGCAGTTTGATTGTCGGCTTGGATATCGGCACCTCCAAGGTTTGCGCGGTCGTCGGCGAAATGACGGAACGGGGACTGGAGATCATCGGTGTGGGCTCTCACCCCTCTCAGGGACTCAGAAAAGGGGTGGTCATCAACATCGAGAGCACGGTGAACTCGATCAAGCGCGCCGTGGAAGAGGCCGAATTGATGGCGGGCTGCGAGATCAACTCGGTCTTTGCCGGAATCGCCGGGGGGCACGTCAAGGGATTCAACAGCCACGGCGTCGTGGCGGTCAAAAACAAGGAAGTGACCCAGCGCGATATCGAGCGGGTGATCGACGCGGCCAAAGCGGTGGCGATCCCGATGGATCGGGAAGTGCTCCACATCCTGCCTCAGGAGTACATCATCGACGACCAGGACGGGATCAAGGAGCCGCTGGGGATGTCCGGAGTCCGTCTGGAAGCCAAGGTCCATATCGTGACCGGCGCGGTGACCTGCGCCCAGAACATCATCAAATGCTGTAACCGCACAGGGCTCAACGTGGCCGATATCGCCCTGGAGCCGCTCGCCTCTGCGGAGGCGGTTCTAACACCGGAGGAAGAAGAGTTAGGCGTGGTCCTGGTGGACATGGGTGGAGGAACCACCGACATCGCCCTGTTCCATGACGGAGCGGTCAAGCACACGAGCGTGCTTGGGATCGGCGGCAATCATCTGACGAGCGACATCGCGGCCGGGCTGCGCACGCCCATTGGCGAGGCCGAGCGCATCAAGCAGCGTTACGGCTGCGCCCGGACCTCCATGGTTGGCAAGGATGAGCGGGTGGAGGTGCCAAGCGTCGGGGGGAGAGGCTCCCGAACGATCTCGCGACAGATCCTGTGCGAGATCATCGAGCCGCGCCTCGAAGAGATGTTCCAGCTCATCCAGCGCGAGATCGCCAAGTCCGGCTATGAGGGCTCGTTGGTTTCCGGGATGGTGCTGACCGGCGGCTCGACGCTGCTGCCGGGCATGATCGAGATGGCGGAGGAGGTGTTCGGCATGCCGGTGCGCCCCGGCGTTCCCATTCACGTGGGCGGGCTGATCGATGTGGTCTCCAGCCCGATCTACGCGACGGGGGTCGGCTTGGTGCTCTACGGCATGAAGCGCCAGGACAAAAACTTCTTCCGCATTCGCGAAAATAACCTGTTCCACAAGGTCAAAAATCGCATGGTCGATTGGGTCAGTGAATTTTTCTAAGACGAGGTCAAAAGCGTAATCATCGAGAAGGAGGAGAAGGCCTATGTTTGAGATTGTCGAGCAATTTACCCTAGGCGCCCGCATCAAAGTGATCGGCATCGGCGGGGGCGGCGGCAACGCGGTCAACACCATGATCTCGGCCAAGCTCGCCGGCGTGGACTTCATCGTCGCGAACACCGATGCCCAAGCCATCGAGGCGAGCCGGGCGCCGGTCAAGGTTCAGCTCGGGGAGAAAATCACCAAAGGGCTCGGCGCCGGCGCTAATCCGGAGATCGGGCGGCGGGCGGCCCTGGAAGATCAGGAGCGCATCCGGGGTTACCTGGCCGGAGCCGATATGATCTTCATCACGGCCGGGATGGGCGGCGGCACGGGGACTGGCGGGGCGCCGATCATCGCCAAGCTCGCGCGCGAGGTCGAAGCGCTCACCGTCGGCGTGGTCACCAAGCCCTTCCTGTTCGAGGGGAAAAGGCGGATGCGCCAGGCCGAGGAGGGGATCCATGAGCTGAAGCAGAGCGTCGACACGCTGATCGTGATTCCCAACCAGCGGCTGCTGAGCATCGCCGCCAAGACCACCACGATGCTCGACGCCTTCCAGAAGGCCGACGACGTTTTGCTCCAGGCCGTGCGGGGCATCTCCGATCTCATCATCACACCGGGGCTGATCAATCTCGACTTCGCCGATATCCGCACCGTCATGGCGGAGATGGGCCTCGCGCTCATGGGCGCGGCGGCGGCGTCCGGTGAAAACCGGGCGGTGGAGGCGGCGCAGAAGGCGATCTCGAGTCCGCTGCTGGAGGATATCTCGATCCACGGCGCCCGGGGCTTGCTGATCAACATCACCGGCGGACCGGAGTTGAGTCTCCACGAGGTCAATGAGGCGGCCACGATGATCCAGGAAGAGGCCCACGAAGAAGCGAATATCATCTTCGGCGCCGTGATCGATGAGCGGATGAAGGACGAGATCCGCATCACGGTCATTGCCACCGGTTTTGGCGAAAAGGAGCCGGAGGTGCGCAAGCCCGCCCTAACCCCGTCGACCTCCGCGAACAGCAAGGAGCGAAAGGTCGTTCATCTGGGCACGATCGTGGACCATCTGGATTCTCCGACCTGGCAGCGCAGGAAGCAGGGAAGCGCCGAGACGGAAACGGTGACCTTCGACCGCAACTCGCTCCAGATGAGCCCGGAGGACGAGGATAAGTTCGACATCCCGACCTTTCTAAGGAGGCAGATGGATTGAACGGGCGAGGGCTAAAAGGAGTGGACCGGCCGCCACGTGCGGCATAAATGATAAGAATTTGTTTTCTGTGCTAGGCCCGCTGAGATCTCGAAGTTCCCGCTGACGACCTCGTGTTGGTCCGCATTCCAGAGCCTCAAGCAACAATCAGAGAAACCAGACTGGCCTGTTCTGCTCTTTTGGGAGCGGAGAGTATCCGAGAAGGTAGCGTTATGTCAAATCAGGCTCGATCCCGGTTGGCGGGCAGGGCTGGACATCGCCCAGCAGCTTAGGGTAAGAAAGGACCAAGCGATCTGGGAGTAAGAGGGGTCAAAAGTGATCTCTTTTTCTTCTTGTTTCCTGCGACGCTCGTTCCGATGGAAGCAGCAAAGAAAGCCAGGGGACCGGCCGCCTGGCAACAAATCGCGTCCAAGGCCGTATGGCCGGGGGGGGCCGCAGTGAGCGCTAGCGACGGAGTTCCAGGCAAGTTGTCTTCTTACGGTGGAAAGTTTTCCTGCGGCAATAAACCGTTTACCGAGAGGAGGTTGTCATGATCCGGTTACTTCTTGGTGGCTTTCTCAGCCTCGTTTTTGTCGGCAATTTTCCGCTACCGGCATGGGCCCAGCTGCCCGTGGTGTCGATGAGCTCTTTCGACAAGCCGTCGATCGGCCACACCATCGCCAGCTTGATCGAGGCCAATGGGTTCGACAAGAAGAACGGAGTCGATATCCAGTGGGTCTTCAAGGAGTCGCGCGCAGCCAACACGGATTTTGCCACCGGTCGAGACAAGATCACACTGGCCTCGGCGCTCTTGTCCGAAGCCAACCGCCGGCTGCAAGGCATCAAGTCGGTTGTTCTCTTCAACGCAATGAACCTTCACGGCGCGCTGCTCACGTCGGACCCAAGAATTCGAAGCCTCAAAGACCTCGACGGCAAGACGGTCGCAGCAAACACGGTAACGACGAATTACGCTATGTTTCGTTATTTCGCCATGAAGGCGGGGGTAGATCTCAAAAAACTACAGGTCCAGTCCGCGACCACCGCCGGGCTGGCCGCTTTGCTGCTGGCCAAACGCGCGGATGCCGTGCATGTCTGGGAGCCGCAATACTCGCAAATTCTCTACGAGAATCCCGGCCGCTTCACCATGATCGAGTACGTGCATCAGTGGGACGCCATTCACGGCAGACCCCAGCGGGGATATCTCACCGTCACCGCTCACGAGGATTGGATTGCCGGCAACCGCGAGTTGATTCCAAGAATATACAAGGCGTTCAAAGATATGGCCGCTTGGTTACCCGGCCATTACGAGCAGGCCGCCGGCATGATCGCTGACGCCACCGGGATTCCCCCGGGGGCTATTCTCATGGCCCTGATGGCCAATCGGTATCCTGCCGATGTCGTTCCGGCGGCAAACATTAAGGAATCGATTCAAGTGATCTTCCGTGCCGGTGTGGAAAGCGGCTACATGAAGAGTCTGCCCGACGAAGGAATCATCTATACCGGCCTGAAGGAATAAGGGGCCGTTAAAGAGCTGGCGCGGTCCGGAGGTTAAAGAAGCTATGGCGTCAGGGGTGACCGACACAAAGGTGGCCACGTCCACAGAGCAAGGCGATGCGCTCTCGCGGGTGCTTACTGTCGTGGTGGGAAAAAAGGAACCGATCATTTCGCTCCTGGTGGTCCTGGCAATCTGGCAGACCCTGTCGTTTTTTCTTCCCAAGTACTTCTTCCCCAGCATCACCACCATTGTCGCCTCTTTCGCCGAGGTGGTCACTACCCCCGAGCTCATCGGAGACACGGTGATCACCATATCGCGGATATTCCTCGGACTCTTGCTCGCCTTTATTACCGGCGCGCTGGTGGGAATCCTGATGGGTTTTTCTCGGCTCGTGGAGAAATATGTCCTCCCTGTTCTCCACTTCATCATGGGGATTCCCGCCCTCTCCTGGGTGGTATTCGCCATCATATGGTTCAGCCACGTCGAGATGCGCATCGCCTTCATCCTGCTGGCGGGCTGTCTGCCGAACTATGCACTGATCATCCACGACGGCATTAAAGGAATCCCCAAGGAGTACTACGACATGTTACGGGCCATGCGCCCGTCAAGGGGCCAGCTATTTCAAAAGCTCATCCTCCCAGGGGTGCTTCCATCCGTGCTCACCTCCTGGAAGGTCAACCTGGGTTTGGCCACCAGGGTCGTCATCGTAGCCGAGCTTGTCGGCGCTACCCAGGGCATCGGAAAGAAGCTTCTTCTCGCGCAGGAGCTCTTCCGGATGTCTCAGGCCATCGCGTGGACCCTTATTCTGGTGGTCTTTCTCCTCCTCACGCAAGCCATCCTGCTCCTGCTGGAGCACCGGCTGCTGCGCTGGCGTCCCGCCAAGGAAGGAGGGATGGGATGAGCGGCAGCGCCGCCGTAGTTGCGATGACAAATGTGCGCCGGGTATACACTTCGGTGGACGGCGATCGTTTTGTCGCGATCGAGGATCTGTCACTGGAAGTTGGAGAAGGTGAAATCGTCGCCATCGTCGGCAAGACGGGTTGCGGGAAGTCGACCACCTTCAATTTACTGCTCGGTCTGGAGGCTCCGACCTACGGCTCCATAAAAGTCTTGGGCAAAGACCCCTATGGGGACTTCGATTACTTCCGCTCCAAGTTCGGCGTCGTCTTTCAGACCGACCGTTTATTGCCTTGGCGCACCGCTCTGCAGAACGCCACGCTCGGGTTAGAGGTCCTCGGCTACCTCGAAAGCCAACAAAAGGAAATCGCTCGTTACTGGCTGGAGAAATTGGAGCTCGGGGGCTTTGAAGAAGCCTACCCTCATGAGCTCTCGGGAGGGATGCGCCAACGCGTTGCCATCGCTCGGGCCTTTTCGATGAGTCCGGAGATTCTCTTTGCCGACGAGGCATTCGGGCATCTCGACCAGTCCACAGCGAAGCGCCTGCGAGAGGTGTTTCTCAATCTGGTAGCCGAGACGAAAAAGACCTGCCTGCTGATTACCCACAATATCCACGAGGCCATCGAAGTGGGCTCCCGCCTGATTGTATTGGGCAAGCCAAGTCGCGTCCTTTACGACGTGCGAACACCCGTGGGGGTGAGCCGCGCGCAAGCCGCTGATCTCGAAGACCGGATTCTGACGATCATCGAAGCCAACGAAGTCGTTCAGGTATAGCCGGAACATTCCCGTATCATTGAGCCCGGAGGACGAGGATAAGTTCGACATCCCGACCTTTCTAAGGAGGCAGATGGATTGAACGGGCGAGGGCTAAAAGGAGTGGACCGGCCGCCACGCAGCATGAGAACCACGAAGAGAATGATCCAGGCGAGCACCTGCTGCATATTGAATTGCTCGAACCAGAAGGTGAACATGTAGCCGATGCCAAACTTGAGGCCGAAGGTTTCGGCGAGGGCGACGATCTTCCACGTCATCCCGAAGGCGTACCGGAACGCGGAGAAGATATAGGGCATAAGCTGCCACAGGAAGACCTTGCGAATGAGCAGGCTCCGGTTCGCCTTGAACGCCCGTGCCATGTCGATGAGCTCTTTGTCCATGGCCTTGGTTCCCGCCAGCATGTTCACGGTGACGAAGGGAGTCACCACCGCTATCACGGCGAAAAGGCCTCCCGCCTCGCTGTAGCCGAACCACAAGACGCAGAGAAAGACCGCCAGCAGCGTCGGAATGGTCAGCGCGATCGGAATAAGGTAGCCGACCGCGCGCTCCAGGGTGCGTCTCAGCCCCATCGCCAGCCCGAGGGCGATTCCAATCAACATGGCAACGCTGAAGGTGGCAATGATGCGGAGCAGGGTGACGCCAATGTGAAAGTGGGCCAGCTTGTCTTCGGGGCCGGGCGTCACAAAATTATCGACGATGGTCCTGGCGATGGCGACGGGTCCGGGCAGGATCTTCGGCGGGCTGAAGAGGGAACCCACCCACCAGATTCCCAACAGGATCACGATCGACGACAGTCGTAGAGCAGCATTGGATTTCATCGTAGATTTTGCTCCAACACCGCGAAAAATTCCTGGACTAGGTTTTTCTCCAGATCGAAAAGCCTGGGGTCCTCGGGCTGGCGCGGTCGCGGAATGTCCACGCGCACGTGCTTGAAGATCCTCGCCGGCTTGAGACTCATCATGTAGACTTCTTCGGACAGGAAAACCGCTTCCCGAAGCGAGTGGGTGACAAAGAGAATCGTCGGTCTCGCCTTCTGCAAGATCTCCGTGAGGTCCACGCGCATCTTTCTGGCCGTGATCTCGTCGAGGTGGCTAAACGGCTCATCCATCAAAAGGATATCGGGCTCGATGGCCAGCGCTCGCGAGATGGCGACCCGCTGCTGCATGCCGCCAGAGAGCTTCAGAGGATAGTTGAGTTCCTGGCCGCTGAGACCCACCAGCTCGAGGTATTTTTTAACCTGGCCGTTCCACCGCTTCTTGTCGATGCTTTGCGCCTCCAGGGCGAACTTGATGTTGTCTTCCACGCTCAACCAGTTGAGCAGCCTCGGGCTCTGGAACACGTAGCCGATGCGCGCAGTCGAGTTCGACGTTCCTCCCGCAGAATGGACCTGGACCTGGCCGGAGTCATAAGGCTCGATTCCCGCAACGATATTGAGAAGCGTGGACTTGCCGCATCCCGAGGGGCCGACGATGCTGGCAAAAGCGCCGCGCTCGACCTCGAGGCTGATCGAATCGATCACAGTGAATTCGCCGACGCCTCCCGGATTGGCGAATTTCTTCGTGAGGTTTTTGATGACGACCGCTTTCGCAGACATCGAATGCTAGGCCCTAGGCAACCGGGATTTGCCGCCAGGAGAAGGTTCGCCTCTCCCACCATCGAAGGAGAGTGACGTCGATGAAAACCATGATGAGCATGAAACTGACGCCCCATGCGAGCATCATGTCCGCCCGGGTGCTTTGAAACCAGTATGTGAGCTCTTTGCCCACGCCGCGACCGACGCCAAACGCTTCGCTGACCAGCGCGATCTTCCATGACAGTGCGAAGCTGATGCGCAGGGAGGAAAAGATATACGGCATCAGTTGAGGGATCAGGACTTTACGGAGCAGCAAAGCCCGGTTGGCCTTGAAGACCCTGGCCATGTCGATTAGGGCTTTATCCACGGCCTTGGTCCCTTCCCAGACGTTCATCGTCACGTAAGGAAACACGATCAGGACAATCGTGAAAATGGGCGCGATCTCCGAGATGCCGAACCACAGGACCGCTAGAAACGCCCAAGAGATCGCTGGAAAGGTAAGTAGGACCATGATCCAGCTATCGAGAAATCCTTCGACTACCCGGCGCCGTCCCATGACCAATCCGACGAGGATTCCAATCAACATGGACAGAATCAAGCCGATCAGGACCCTTTCCAGAGTCTTCCCGATCACCAGGTAGGCGCGGCTTTGGCTGAGTAGGTTCACGACTCGGCCGACGAGTTCCATAGGGGCAGGCAGAAACGTGGGCAAAAAGAAGAGGGATATAGCCTTCCAAACGAGCAGAAGGCCGATGAAAGAGATCAGGCCAGGGAGGAGGTCCGGTCTAAAAAGCTTTGCTGCCGGGGCTTTCACTAGCGCAGGACCATCGCGTGCTTTTCCTTCGGTGGAACCTTATCGAGGATACCCACCTTCTTGGCGAGCTCCAAGAACTTCCACTGAGCGTCGATGATCTGGGAATCCCATTTCGACAAGAAGACCCCGCCTTCTTTAAGCATTTTCTTCAACGCTTCCGCTTCTGCCGGTGTGTTGACGGAGGCTAGCTTTCCGTACTTTGCCACCGCTTCGTCTGAATTTTGCCGGAGCCATTCCCAGGATTCATGTTCTGCCGCGACAAAGTTTTTCGCCCTCTCGCGATTTTCCTCGATCCAGTCTCTCCAGGCGACGGTCGGTCCGGACCAGACCAGAGTCGAGCCTGTCTTCTCCTTCCAGTAGGCGTCCGGGCTAAAAATCATCCGGAATTTGTCTGGCTGAGTAGCCGCGCTGATTGTGAGCGAGCTCAAGTTGAACATCGCGGCCACCTCGCCTTTTTCCAGCAGAGCCATGAGGGCCGGAGGGGCGATCTCGAGAAACTCAGTCTCTTTCCTCAGATCCATCCCGAACCCGTCGACGACGACGGCTATCAACGCCTTGGTTGCCGCGCCCCCGGTAGAGTAGACGCCGAATCTCTTGCCGCGCAGGTCGGTGATCTTTCGGAAAGGGGAGTCTTTGCGAACGAACACATTCTGCATCACGGTGAGGCCGCCGCCGATGACGACGAGATCCCTCCCCTGGTTCATCTGCTCGATGGCGGGCAGTCCTGCAGGAGTCCCGACGAGGGTCTCACGGCTGGGAAGGGAAGCCATGAAGCCGGCGAACGGGCGGGGGTCAACCTGAAGGTCAATTCCATGTTTACTGAATATCCCCGCATCCCTCGCGGCGAAATAACTC
Source organism: Deltaproteobacteria bacterium (assembly GCA_016180805.1). Taxonomy (GTDB): domain Bacteria; phylum Desulfobacterota; class Binatia; order UBA9968; family UBA9968; genus 2-12-FULL-57-22. Next base: position 15,442 of record JACPAM010000024.1, read on the forward strand.
AGGATGAAAACACTCCCCCGAGGCGTGGTGATCTTTACGGTCTTTAAGTCAGAAGCCGCTTGTGAGGGGCTTGCGCACAGGAAAAACAGTACACCGACAACGGAAAGCCAGGCTACCTTGTTCATAGGTGGGCTCCTTGTGTGGAGTGTTTTATCGGTCAGTGATGCTACCCAAGGAGAAACTATATGGCAAGCGGTCGGGTCTCGGCCGCCCCCGTTAACGGAGCACGAGCGCGTGCTTTTCCTTGGGCGGAACCTTGTCGAGGATGCCCGCCTTTTTCGCAACCTCGAGGAATTTCCATTGGGCATCGACAACCTGCTGGTCCCACTTGGTTAAGAAGATCCCTCCTGCCTGGAGCATCTTCTTGATGGTTTGTGCCTCAGCAGCCGAGTTGACCGCGGCTAGCTTGCCGTATTTCTCAATGGCCTTATCCGAATTCTGCCGCATCCACTCCCAGGATTCATGGAGCGCGTTCACGAGTCTTTTCGCCCGGTCACGGTCTTCTTCGATCCAATCCCGCCAGGCGATCGTGGGAGCGGACCAGACTAGCGGCACGCCGGTCTTTTCCTTCCAGTAAGCGTCCGGGCTGAACACCAAGTGGTACTTTTCGGGTTCCGAAGCCGCAGCGATGCTGAGCGAGCTGATGTTGTGCATAACATCAACCTCGCCTTTGTCCAGAAGCGCCATCAGGGCCGGGCCGGCGACCTCGATGAATTGGGTGTCTCTGGTAACATCGATCCCGAAGCCGTCCATAACTAGAGCCCGTAAGCTCCGCGTTGATCCGGCCCCGGTCGAGTAAACACCGAACTTTTTGCCGCGGACGTCTGTGATCTTCTTAACGGGCGATCCCTTGAGAGAAAATACATCCTGCATTACGGTGAGGCCACCGCCGATGACGACCATATCCTTCCCTTCGTTGATTTGCTCGACGGCATTAAGCCCGGCCCAAGTCGCGACACGAACTTCCCGGCTGGGAAGCGAGGCCATGAAGCCGGCGAACGGGCGTGCATCGACTTGAATATCAATGCCGTGCTTGCGGAAAATCCCCGCGTCTCTGGCCCCAAAATAGCTGAGAACAAAGAGGGCACCGCGGGGTATGGTCATCCTGACGGTCTTTAGATCAGAGGCTGCCTCCGAAGGGCGCGCGAACAGAAAGAGAAGGCTCAAGATTGCTAACGAAGAAATCCTTTTCATCGGTTCCCCCTTTCCTGGGCTCGGGCTGACAGTTGCTCCGATCGAGTTGCGCTGAGTTGTGATGCCCAGATCGGCTTTGTCGGTATGGCCATTGGGCCTCTCAAGGCGGCATGAAACTAGACCAAACAGGCGCTTCTGTCAATGAGACTGGTCTGTGCGTTTGCATCCAAAATTTAGGGGCTTCGGGGCTCCCTTCGCTCCACGGGACTACGCCACGCGACCCACCGGGCCTGCGCTCGGACGAAGCTTCCGGAATTCCCTGCGAAGCAGCCCCGAATGTTGTCAGTTCCGGCTTTCATCCGGCGCAGTCCTCGGTCGGTACCCGCTGCTCCGTCCATGTTTCGCTCAGAGAGCCGCCTCGCCCCCTTAATATTTGATGCTTCCGGTCTGTGCTATTGCCCCGGGCAGAGATGGACATTTCTTTCACCTTGGGGTAAGGAGGGTTGGACCTAAATGGTGACAGGAGCAATTGCTGAGGAGGGAGCCATGATGCAAGTGAAGGGACGCCGGCCCCGATGGGGTGGTGCATTAGCCGTTTTCTTGGTCGTCTCACTGATGGCTGGGGAAGGCTTGGCCCAGGATGCGAGGCTCGCAGAGGCCAAGAAAGAGGGGAAAGTCGTCTGGTACACGGGCGCGGCCCTAAAGACGGCAGAAAGCGTTGCCAGACGCTTCGAGCAGGCCTATCCAGGAGTCAAGGTAGAGGCCCATCGCTCAGGCTCGGAGCGTATTCTTCAGCGACTCCTGCAGGAAGCCGCGGCGGGAATCAAAAGCGTCGATGTATTCAACTCCTCGGACGCGGGACACTATGTGCTGCTGAAAAAGAAGGGATTGCTGGCCAGGTACACCCCCTCGGGCGCGGAGGGCTTTCCCCCAGCCTTCAGGGACCCCGACGGAATCGCCTTCGGGTGGCGGGCCTTTCCGATCGTGATCTCCTACAACTCCTCTCTGCTTCCTAGCGCGCAGGCGCCGAAGACGTGGAAGGATCTGCTCGACCCCAAGTGGAAAGGAAAGCTGGTGACCGCTCACCCCGGCTACAGCGGGAGCATCGCCACCTACATGCTGGCGTTGGTGAATCTCTATGGGTGGGACTATTTCAAGCAGTTGGCCCAGAACAGGCCTCACCTGGTTCAATCCGTCCACGACCCGGCGCAGGTGGTGGCAGCGGGAGAGCGGGTGGTCGGGGCGAACGGCGCAGAATATTTCCTTTACTTGCAGCGGAAGAAGGGGAATCCCCTCGGCATCGTCTATCCTCTGGACGGCGCTCCGCTGGTCATCTCGCCCTCGGCTATCACCAGCTTTGCCCCTCACCCCAATGCTGCGAGGCTCTTCACTGACTTCATCTTCACCAAAGATGTCCAGCAATTCCTGGCGGACAGCGAGGGGCTCTATGTCCCGCATCCCGAGGCGAGATACCCCGCGGACAAGCCCAAGCTTTCCGATCTCAAGCTGCTCGCCGTGGACCCCGATGAACTGGAACGCCGCTACGAGGAGATCAAGAAGCGCTTTAGCGAGATTTTCGGCGCCTGATTATCCGCGGCCGAAGCTCGCCAGCATCTTCGAACGATGGACATTTCTCCCACCTTACGGTAGTAGTCTACCTTTATGGCAGGGGTGACAGGAGCCCAACTTATCTGCAAGGCGCTCAAGCTGGAGGGCGTGAGGAATATTTTCACTCTGGCGGGCGATCATATTCTTCCGCTTTTGAACGAAATTGCCGACCAGGATTTCAAGCTCGTCGACGCTCGCCATGAGCAGGCGGCGGTCCATATGGCAGACGCCTGGGGTCGGCTTACGGGGCAGCTCGGGGTTTGCATGTACACAACTCCAGGCTTTGCGAATTCGATTCCGGGATTAACGAATGCCATGCACAGCGAGGGACCGCTGCTCTCCATCGCCGGCTCGGCGGATTCGGCCGATCTGGGCCGAGGGGCGCAGCAAGAGATCGATCAGGTGGCGATGGCCGCGCCCGTGGCCAAAGGCTCCTTCATGGTCCACGATGCGCGGAGGATCCCGGATTTCATCGCCCGGGCGGCGCGCCTCGCCTTCAGCGGCCGGCGCGGGCCGGTCCACCTCACGATTCCGATAGATGTCCAGGAGCAGACCGTGGATGAAGGAGAGGTGGTCTTCTACAGGTCGGAAGAGTACCGGGCGAGGGAGTCGATGCTGGGAGATCCGGGGCTAGCGCGCCAGGCCATCGCTCTGTTGCGCGAGGCGCGGCGGCCTCTGGTCATTGCCGGCAGCGCCGCCGGTTACACCGATTGTGGCGCCGCCTTACAGCAGTTCATCGAGACCACCCGTTTTCCGGTGCTGAGCGAAGAGCAGGCGCGCGGCTCGATCTCAGACGAGCACCCGTATGCTTTTGGCTTTTTCGAGCGCGGCCTCAACCGGGTTGCCGCCAAGGTTCGCGATGCAGACGTGGTTGTGCTTCTCGGTCGCAAACAGGACTTCACGATCGGCTTCTGCCGCCCGCCACACGTCGCCGCCGATGCCAAAATCATTCAGGTTGACCCTGCTCCTAATGAAATCGGGCGGAACCGGGGAGTGGCCGTCGGCATTGTGGGCGACGTGGGCCGGGTCCTAGAGCAGTTGACGCAAGAGGCTGCCGCCCATACGTGGAAAGAGCTTCTCTGGATAGAGGAACTCAGGGAGATACGGAAGGCACAGGCGGAATGGGCCAAGAGTCTGGCCAAAGCTCAGGTTCCCATGCACGCGATGTATGTTCATAAGACCCTAGAGTCTATCCTTAAGCCCGACGACTGCCTTGTGTTCGACGGCGGCGACTTCAGCCACTTTGGGCGCTCCCTTTTGCCTGCGCGGAAGCCAAAGCGCTGGCTCTACGTCTCCAGTCTGGGGATGTTGGGTTCTTCCGTGCCCGGCGCTATTGCCGCAAAGCTCGCTTACCCTGATTCGCGGGTGATCGTGATAACTGGAGACGGATCTTTCGGATTTAACGGGATGGAGTTCGACACCGCGGTGCGCCATAAACTGAATATCGTGGCCATCCTGGGTAACGACTCTGCCTGGGGCATCGACCGGCAAATCCAGCTCGGCCTCTACGGTCGTCCCGTTGCAACCGATTTGCTCCAGACCCGTTATGATAAGGTGGTGGAAGGCTTGGGTGGCCATGGCGAGTTGGTCGAGCGGCCGGAGGAGTTAGAACCGGCATTGCGCCGCGCCTTCGCCTGCGGAAGACCAGCGCTTTTGAATGTCGTAATCCAGAGAGCCATCAGCCCCCGGGCCGAGGCCGCAATCGCCCGGCGCAAGCATGCGGCGCGTCACGCCTGACTTTGCGCCAAGGGTCCGTGTTAAACGAAGGACGTTTTGAGCTTTTTCTCTCTCCTGTCTCGTTCGAGAGCGAGCTGGATCAACCGATCGATGAGTTCCGCATAGGAGATCCCGCTGGCCTCCCACATTTTGGGATACATGCTGATCTTGGTGAAGCCGGGGATCGTGTTGATCTCGTTGACGATGACTTCCCGGTTGTCGCGCAGAAAAAAATCCACCCGTGCCATACCTTCGCAGCACAGCGCTTGAAAGGCGCGGATGGCGGTCGCCTGTACTTTCCGGGCGATTGGCTGGGGCAGATCCGCCGGAACTTTCAGGATGGCGCCTTTTTCGTCCAGATATTTTGCTTCGTAAGAGTAGAACTCATGGCTCGGGATAATCTCCCCGGGGACAGAGGCGATCGGGCGGTCGTTTCCCAGAACCGAACACTCGATCTCGCGCCCAGGAACGTACTCTTCAACAAGGATCTTGTGGTCATAGCGGAAGGCCTCGCGGATCGCCGGCTCGAACTCTTTTCGGTGTTTGACCTTGGTGATGCCGACGGAAGAGCCGAGGTTGGCCGGCTTGATGAAGACCGGAAGACCCAAGCTGCGCCTGATGTCGGAAAAGCCGATCGAGTGGAATTGCGACCGGTCATAGACCAGAAAGTCGGCGGTCCGAATTCCGGCGTCCCGAAACAGGCGCTTCATGGCATCTTTATCCATGCCCAGGGCGGACCCAAGAACGCCCGCGCCGACAAACGGAATATGGGCAAGCCTGAGTAGCCCCTGGACCGTCCCGTCCTCGCCGAACGGTCCGTGGAGGACCGGAAAG
>JACPAM010000033.1 GCA_016180805.1 Deltaproteobacteria bacterium
TCAGGCCCGATCCGCCCCTCGGCCCGTTCCGGCCCGGCGCCGTGGTCACGCTCCGGTACAATCCCGAGCGCGTGGCCTCCCGCAACAAGCGCGAGGACCAAGACCGCGATGGAGCAGAGGGCTCTTTTTCCACCAACCCACGGATCCCAATCCAGCCCGGGACCGGCTCCCTTTCGGAGTGTCTGCATAGGCGGCTTCTCCTTTCCTCGTGATATCTTCTGGTCGTGAATCGCTTTTGTCTGTTGGGGCACGGCGCGCTGTGCCCGTACTGACGCAGGTCTTGGCTAGGCCAGGCTCTCAACGATCTCCCTGCCGGATCGTTCCACGTACACCTTCGCCGATTTCATCGGCTTTCCGTCGAGGCGATCCTTGATCCAATCCGCTGCGAGGTCGCGCGCGAACGGGTTTCGAATGGAGTGCCTCTCGCCCTCGTAAATGACCATCTGCTTGGGGCGGACACAGCTCGTCGTCCTCGCCGGTGACGATCAGCAGCGGGACTCGGATCCTTGACTCCAGCCCGCGGACGTCGATCTTCTTGGCGAATTCGTCGAACGAGGCCTCGTCGTCATAGCCGGCCATGTACATGTAATTCAGCTTAAAGGTGGGGGAGGCGCAATTGAGCAGACTGTCCAGCCCCGGCTCCAAGCAAGGCAAGGAAAGGGCGACGGCTTTGAGCCGGCTCTCGGCGGCCGCAACTCTAAAGCCCCAGTATGTCCCCATGCTGACGCCCTGCAGGGCGATCCGGTTCTGGTCGATGTCCTTTCTCGAACCCAAATAATCCATCGCGCTGCGCCCTGCCTCTTCGTAGTTCTTTTCCGTCACCCGGATCTTCCTCATGTTGCTTTCTCCCTGGCCGGGACCGTCGAGGCGCAGGATCGCCATGTTCCGCTCCAACAGCGGATCACCGTAAAGGGGCATGTCTTCTTTGACCGAGTCCATCCCGGGAATGGAAACGACACATGGATAAGGAGGAGACCCGGACGAGGGAATATGCAGGAGCGCAGGGATCGATTTTCCTTCAAAGGGAAGCTCGACCCGCTCGATCTTATGGTCGGCGAACTCGATATACTTGTCGTAACAGGCGTTCTGGTTCTCCGCCAGGCGGATCTTCACCTCGTTGTCGTCTTCAAAAATGCCCCATTGCGCGTTAACGTAGAACAGCGCCGCCATGAAATAGTTTTCCCTCGCGGTCACGGTTTGGCCTTCTTGCTCCGCCCTTTTGGCGATCTCCTCCCTTCGCTTGGCCACCCGCTCGAACTCTCTCGGGATATCTTTGAATTTGGTCACCCGCTCCCTCACCTGATTCACGTCCGGCAAACCGCCGAGTCCGATGTAGGCGAGGAGCCGATGGCTCCTGCCCTGGTCCCAATCCACACCGACGGTCCGGATGACGTTGTCCAGAACCCAACGTTGGTCTTTGAAGCGCTTCATCCTTCTCTCGTTATCCGCTTTCATCGCAGTCTCTCCCTAACCCCACCGACCTCAAGCGTACACACTCCAGCGATCCGGGGGTAAGACGAGCACCGCCTTTTCCCCCACGGCAAAAGCGGCATCGCCGGCGAGCTTGACGCGCAAATTTACGCCGCAGGCATCGACTTCCAATAAGGCCGCGTCGCCAAGATAGTTCTTAGTCAAGACTTTCGCCTCCACGCACGCTGCACCCGCCGCGGCGCGGGGCTGGAGGGTCAGATGCTCAGGACGGATGGCAAGCGTCACCTCGCTCCCCCTTTGGCAGCCCTGCGGCAACGCGCACCTGACCTTGCCGAAAGGCGACTCGACCTGACCGTCGCCGGAAAGCCGGCCACGGATGAAGTTCATTTCGCCGACGAACTGAGCCACAAAGAGATTCTGCGGGCGGGAGTAGACCTCCTGCGGGGAACCGATCTGCAAGATCTCCCCCTCGTTCATCACACAGACCCTGTCTCCCAGACTCAGAGCCTCGGCCTGGTCGTGGGTGACGTAGAGCGTCGTCACGCCGATGGACCGGGTGATCTTTCTGAGCTCCAGGCGCATTTGCTCGCGCAAGCGCGCATCCAGGTTGCTCAGGGGCTCGTCCATCAAGAGAATCGTGGGCTCGGTTACGACCGCCCGCGCCATGGCCACCCGCTGCTGCTGCCCACCGCTCAAGTCGGTGGCCGGCCGATCCTCGAGGCCGCCGAGTTGCACGAGCTTCAGGGCCTGGCTCACTTTCTCGGCCACCTGGTGCCTCGGAATCTGGCGGCGGCCCTTGATCAGCGGGAACGCCACGTTCTGAAACACGTTCATGTGAGGCCAGATGGCATAGGACTGAAAGACCATGCCGATGTCTCGCTTCTCCGTAGGGACGTAGATTCCCTTCTCCGGCGAGCTGACCGTCGTTCCGCCGACCTCGATCTCCCCCTGATCGGCCCTCTCCAGACCCGCCACGCAGCGAAGCGTAGTCGTCTTTCCGCACCCGCTGGGACCGAGCAGGACGAAAAACTCCCGCTCGCCAACTTCCAAGTCGATCCCGCGCAAGGCCTCTACCTGACCATGGCGGGTCTTGAACCATTTTTTCAGTCCACGAATTCGTATCAAGGCTCTTCTCCCCCCCTCCGATCAGCTTCCCGAGCCGTACTCGCCGAGGCGCGAGAAACCGAGCTTCAACGCGCCCACGACGATGAGGGCAAAAGCGATCAAAATGACCCCGAGGGCCGCGACTTCGGGTACCCAGCCGTTACCCCAAAACTGCCAGACGACCGTCGAGATGACGACGTTCTTGCGACTGTAAAGAGTCAACGCCATCGTGACCTCGCGGTACGATAGCATGCTGACCCAGATCCAACTGTTGAACACCCCAGCCGCCACCAGAGGCAAAACAATGCGGCCGAGCACCCGGGGCGTGGAGGCCCCGGAGACCTTACCGGCCTCCTCCAGTTCCCGATGCACCTGGATCATAACGCTATTGGTGGTGCGCGTTCCGTAGGCGATCCAGTTGATCGTGTGCGCTATTACGATAATGAAGATCGTTCCGTATACAGGAAAAACATTCCGGTAGGCCAACCCCAGATACGCCAATCCCACCGCCAGGAGAATGCTCGGCAGCGCGTGGGGCAAAAATGCCATCGTGTCCAGAATCCCGCGAAAACTCACGTGCGTGCGAATCACCACCCACGAGACCAAAACGCTCACAAGCATCGTCACCGAAGGCACGCCGAACATGAGAACCGCCGTGTTGATGAACGGGCGCGTGCCGGCATAATCCATGATGGTAACGTAGTTTTTCAAGGTTACGCTGGAGAGGGCCTCCATCGAGGGAAGCCGCAGGTGCGGAAGAAGCGACGTCCACACGAGCACAAGGAACGGAATGAAGACTTCCATGGAAAGATAGAGCATGGCGAAGGCGAGCGCAGACCACTTCCATTTGCCGAGCGCGATCTCCCGCGGGCGATAGCCGCGCCCGGTTATCACCGTGTACTTTTTGCCCTGGCGCACCAAGCGCACGTAGAAGTAAGCCAGAATCAGTCCCGCCGCCAGCATGATCCCCCCATAGGCTCCCGCAAGGCCGTAATTCGGAAGACCGGTGGGCGGATTAGTCGAAGTGTAAACGAGCGAGCTCAAAACCAGGATTCGCGCGGGAAGGCCGACAATGGCCGGGACCTCAAACACGGCGATGGCGGTCATGAACAGATAGACCATGACTCCCGCGATCGCGGGCAGGGTGATCGGGATATTGATCCGCAAGAAGGTTTGCAGCTTGCTCACCCCGGAGGTATAGGCCGCTTCTTCGAGCGCTGGATCCATCGTGCGATAGGCCGCGGCGAGCATGAAGAAAGCGGCGGGCACGAAAGAGACGCCCTGGATGAAAGCCATCCCGGGAATGTTGTAGAGACTCACCAGCGGCTGCTCCATGCCGAAGATCTGCCTCGCCCACTGGTTCACAAGCCCGATGCGCGGGCTCAGAAGCAGAATCCAGGCGATCGTGCGCAGGAACACCGGGATTAAAATTCCGACCGTCATCAAGACATACACCGTCCCCTTAAGCGGCATGTCCGTGCGCATGAGCAGCCAGACCAGGGGAACGGCGAACAAGAGCGTCACCGTCACGGTGCCGGTGGCAAACAGGATCGTGTTGAGCAGGATCTCATAGGTACCGGGATCGGTGTAGGCCTGGACGAAATTGGTTAGTGTGAGCGGACCGCCCTCGCCGGGAAAGCCCGTGCGCAGGCTCATCAGCATCACCATCAGCACCGGTGCCCCAACCAAAATTGTCAGGAGCGCGAGCAGCGCGCCGGCAAAAAAATTGACCCCATAGTTACGAAAATCCAGGGCCCGAGCGAGCGCCCCATTAACCGCAATCGCCTTCATATCTAACCTCATTGCGCCGACAGATAGTAATCCAGATCGCAGTAGCGCTTAAGATCCGAGCCCATGGGGAGCTGAAAGCCAAACTGAGTCCTGAGATCGAGCACGCTTTGCAGGCCGGCGAGGTCCATGGCCCCGTCTTTAGGAAGTTGGGCGAGCCGGCCGGCGGCTGCCTGGGGCGATAGTTTTTCCTCCTCGGCGATCAGCTTGATGACCTGGTCGCGATTGGCAGGGTCGTTCGCCCAGCGGACCCCGGCCAGCCAGGCGCGCAGAAACTTGACGAGATCGTCGCGATGCGATCGGGCCCAAGTCTGGCTTACCGCAAAGACCCCTCCCGGATATTTCGGCAGCACCTCACGGTGGTCGGCGAATCGCTTATGGCCCGAAGCCTCTGCCTTCGTGTCCCATGGCGGATTCAAAATAGCGGCAAAAGTCTCGCCACGATTCATCGAATCAAGCCGTGGTCCCGTCGCCCCCGCAGGGACAAGCTCGAAATCACCCTTCTTGAGATCTAACCCATGGGCCAGAAGGATTCGCCTCAAAACCAGGGCGAACGCTGTGTCCACCGCGTCCACGGCGAGCCGTTTGCCCCGCAAGTCGCTCCAGTCACGAATCTCCGGCCGCACGTAAACCGGCAAAAGGACTCCCTGACCTACCTGGGCTACGGCTACGATTTCGGCGCCTTCCCGGCCTGACCAAGCAAGCACGTTGTCAAACGCCGTTGAAGCGATATCCCACCTCCCCGTCCCCAACCCCCGCATTTGCTCGGTCGAATTGGGTGTGGGAGTAATCTCGATTTCAATGCCCTCGCCGGCAAAGAATCCGCGCCGCCGCGCCGCGATAAGCCCCGCATCGACGTTAAATACGATTAAGCGTAAAGTAGCGATTTTTCTCTTTCTCCTCGACCCTTTAATGTCGTTCTTTGATCACAGGCTGCCGTCCACTGTCAAGAGTCCCGCACTCCCGCAGCCAAGGTTTTTATCTGAAGCCCAGCATCGTACGATAGAGGTTGGTGAGCCTGTCCACTTCCTTAGCTTGGTCTTGGGTCATATACAGCATCTGCTTCCCCTGGACATATTTGTGGGCATCGGTCCCGGCAATGAGCGCGGAGGTTTCTCCCCCATACTTGGCCCATATCTCCTGCGCCCCGAGCGTCGCCATGAAAGCTGAAAAGAGGTATCCCACATTGGGGTGAGGGGCCCCTTTAACCACGCCCGCTTGATAGGATGGCGAAACAACCGGCTCGATTCCCTCGGCAAAAACGATCGGCGCGCCGGTTCGTCTTGCCGTGTTAATCTGGCTCGTCGTTAGGGTGGCGGCAAGCAGAATCTCACCGAGCTGAAGCCGGCTGTAGATCTCGCCCAGCTGCCCCAAGAAAGGCTCCTGCTTTACGAGGGCTTTCACGAATTCCGTGGTCTTCTTTTCGCCCCAGGCTCCCACCGCCAGCCGGGCCCAATGATGCGTTGCATTATTGATACCCAGTTTCCCCCCTTTCCATTTGGGGTCCAAAAGATCGTCCCACCGCTTCGGGACATCCTTGGCGGGCAACGCCTTTTGGTTGTAGGCAGGCAGCACAAACTGATTGGAAAAGGAGACCGAGCCGTTGTCGTAATGGATTAATTTTGGGTCGACTCCGAGCTTGGAATAGTCAAACGGCATATGGAGCTTCTTTAACCACAGGAGAGACTGGTGCGCATCGGTCACCACCATGATATCCCATTGAGAAGGCGCCCCGGAGGCCGCCTCGGTCGCCAATCTTCCGATGTCCCTGAACATGCTCCCCGAGGGAGTGTAGCCCAGCCGGATTTCAAGCCGGTATTTCTTGTTAAACGCGTTAGCCAGCGCTTGTGCCCCTTGCGGGGTCAAAGTAGACGGGCCGTAAAACTCGATGATGCCTTCCTTTTTCGCCGCTGCCACGAGTTCCTCAACGCCAGCAGCGAACGCTGCGGTGGACAATCCCAATAAGGCCAATAAGGCTACAACGAAAAACCCACTGCCCGTAGACCGCTTCATAAAGTGCCTCCTAATAATAGATTGCCTGCCCTGGTTTTCAAATCTGCCGCGGTGCCCCAGCACTCTCAGCAAGCTCTCTCTTTAGCCAGCGTACGATCGTCGGGAAAGTCTCGGGAGTCTGTCCCATATGACCGCCCGGGAAAACTCTGGCGGCCTTCGGGATCCCGGACTCAAGAAGGATGTAAAGGTCTTCAATGGGAGTCTGAAGGTCGTCCTTGCCATTGACGATGAGCATGGGGCAGGAGGGCTTGTCAAACCAGCCTTGGGTTTTCAGAGACAGCGAAGGGAAATAGGCTGCGATCTCCTCGAGGTCGCTGAGTCCGAAGGCCATCGCCCGGGCAATCTCATGGTCCATCAGATAACTCTCCGCGTTGGTGGACTTCCGCTGCCATTGCTCTTGAAAGAAATAGTGAATGCCGCCGCCCCAGACCACCGACGCCCGTAGGCGTTCAAGCTCGACGAAAGCCATCTTGGCCGACCAGTAGCCGCCAAAACTTCGACCCAGGATGGCGATGCGCTCGCGATCGATCTCCGGGCGGTTTTCAAGATAATCGATCACCGAGCTAAAAAGCGACTCCGCGGTGGTGGATCCTTTGATTGGACTTTCGCCCACGCCGGGCATGTCCACGGCGCAGGTACCCAAGCCGGCTTGCAGCAAAGCCTCATCGTACGGAAAACATTCCGCCTTGTAAGAATCGATCCCGCCGAAGTTGATCACGACCGGCCGCTTCCCCTGCCCAGGCGGCAAACGGAGATACGCCGGGATCACCTTGTCCCCGTAGGGTATGCTGAGCCGCTCCATAGGAAAATCAAAATAGCGGCCCGCCTTGACAAAGAGCTCCAAGCTCTTCCTAAAACATTCTTTCTTCCCCGGGGAGTGCGGGACCGGATACCGCCCGATGGTATAGTAGGTGTAGGACATGAGGTAAGCTTCCCGCGCCTTCTCGCGCTCGCCACGCCCGTCGTGCAAGTTCCCTTCCTCCTCGTAGCGCTTCGCCACTCGCGACCATTCCTCCGCCCACAGCTCAGGGTCTTTGCTTGTGAGCCTGTTGAGAACAGGCTCGACATCCTCTCTTTTGGCCAGGCGAAAAACATTCTGCTTCCCCGTGCGCTCCCGGACCATCGCTTTTATTTCTTCCAAGCTTTTAATTCGGCCCACGGCTTTACGACCTCCGTTGAATGACTGAGCGCTCCTCGCGCAATCGGCGTTGCAGCTCCCAGGCGAACAGTGAGCGCATTATTCGACTGCGCTCGCGCAAAGTCAACTGGAACGGAAGGGTGTTGAAAAACCTCCACCTGAAGGCTGCCGGGATTCAACAGTTCCATCGCTGCGGCAACCCCCGGCCGACGACGGAAAGGGGCGAGGCTGTTGTAGGGCGAGACGTGTGGCCTCTGTGCTCAATCGTCGTAGTGGTCAGGGCGCACGGCGGCGCGTGAAGATTTCTTCTCCGCCTGATGGCGCTTATCCGCCAGGAGCTTAAGCTTAGCACGCCGTGAGCGTTTTCTTTTCTGCCGGCGAATCCTTGCAATGTCTCGCTGTTCCGCGGACTCGGCTCCCCTGACCTTCACCTCGATTTTGTCCAACAGGATTCTTCGCGCCAAAAAACGATTGAGAGCCTGCGAGCGCTCTCTTTGGCACTTCACCCGAATGCCTGTGGGCCGATGGTGGAGCACAACACAGGTGGAGGCCTTGTTGACCTTCTGACCGCCGGCTCCCGAAGAGCGAACAAACTGTTCCTCGATGTCCTGTTCCTGAACACCCAAGGCGTGCATTCGCTCCAAAAGGAATTTCTCTTTTTTAGGTGAAACGACATTGAGAGCCATGGTTTAAGGTTTAGCATAGTAAGATTCCCGGAACGAGGGCGACGACATAATACCGTCGTTTCCATGTTTCCGGAATTCCGGAAACGTGATACATAGCCGGCGTGCCACCGATTACGCTCCTTTGTTTCGGTTATCAATCCACGATTTGGCGGCCCTGAAAGCGCTCCTATTTGCTTCATCTTGACTCTGATAAGGATGGTCCAGTGTTTCTTGATGAACTAGCTTACCGGGACTCCCTTCTCTGTAAATCCGGTAGGCGGGATACCATTCTCCCCACTTTTTGTTCCGCGTAGGATGGCGAAGCGCTCCATTAAAGGACACTACTTGGATCACGTAGCCCTCGTATGTTTCTCTCGTTAGACGCATTCCACCCCCGTAAAGGCGTGACGAAGTGAACACTATTGTACTGACTTCGCGAAGCCAGAGAAAGATAACTCAAAAACGCTCCTCTTGTAAATCCCGGTGATGTGAGGCCCTCCTGCTTCCCTTTGAATGATTTTCTGCAATGACCGTAGGCCTTGTCGTCCCAAGGCTTGGGCTATTTCGGTTGGCGATCGGCTTTGGACCGCGGTTGCAAAGGCAGTCGAGTCGCGGAAAGGGATAAGTCAATTCAGGCACGACCCCAAATCTTCACTCTTGCCTGCTGCCTCACGCCTGTTGCCTTCTCTGTTATTTTGCCCTATTTTGCGCCTAACTAACTCAGGCTGTGTCTCCCGATCCGGTCACATCTTGGATCCCACATCGTTGCCCGGACTGATTCTCCCCAGCCGGGTTCTTTTATTCGTCGAGGGACAAGAGACAAGATTCTTTAGATTGAAGGGTCTGACCCCAAAAAATGACCCAAAAAAAACGCCGCCACGGCCCTGGCGATCTGCACCACGGCTACGTCTTGGAAACCGGAAAGTCAAAGGAAACTTAAACTGACTCGGAAGAACACAAAAGACCCCTGTCCGATTTGCTACTTGACCCGGACTCTCTGTATCTGCGAGTCGATACCGACGCTCGATTTAAAAACCAAGGTGTGTCTTATCGTTCACGTGAATGAGCTGAAGCGAAGCAGCAACACA
>JACPAM010000034.1 GCA_016180805.1 Deltaproteobacteria bacterium
GTCATCAGCGATTTTCTGCCCGACGCGTCAAAGAGCGAGATCCTCGCGTTTAAATGGAGCGCCCACGAGCCGAGTCAGGAATTCCGGGTCGTTTACGGTGTGAACCGGGCCTCCCATTGGAAAGAATTTCTTGACAGTCTCTCATTCCAGATCGCCCCGACACTGAACTACGTTTACGCGGATATCCATGGCAATATCGGTTACACGCTCGCGGGGAAGATTCCGAAACGACCGCATCCCAACTCCTTTTTCCCGCTTCCGGGTTGGAGCGGCGACTACGACTGGAAAGGCTATCTTCCCTTTGACGAGTTGCCCCGTCTTTTCAATCCGCGCGAGGGTCTCATCGCCACGGCCAACAACCGGATCGCCGATTCCGCCTATCCGCACTACCTCTCCGAACTCTTCGATCCCCCCTACCGCATCCGGCGCATCGAGACCCTCGTGCAGCAAAACGCGCGCCTTTCCGCCGCGGACATGGCGCGAATCCAGCAGGACATCATTTCCAATCATGCCAAGGAGGTTCTCGCGCATCTGCGAGGCGACCTGGCAGCGATTTCACGGGACGACCCCGCGCTCGCGCGGCCTGTCGAAAAGCTGCTCGAATGGGATGGCTCCTGCTCGAAAGACAGCGTGGCGGCCTCGATCTTCCACGCGCTGCACCGTTGCCTCCTCCTGAACCTTCTCGCTCCCGACTTGGGCGAAAAGCTAACCGCGGCTTACCTGGAGATCATGAATCAGCCACTGCAACCGATCGCACGGATCCTTGGCGGTTCGCAGTCGGCGTGGTTCGCGCCTCCGGGGCGACGCGCGCTAGTGGAAAAATGCCTGAGAGAGGCCTGCGCCGAGCTCGGCGAAAAGCTGGGCGCAGACATCCAACAATGGAGGTGGGGTAGGCTGCATACGCTCACGCTCAGTCACCCTCTGGGCCGAAACAAATTCCTCGGCCCCATTTTCTCCATCGGCCCCTTCCCGGCCGCGGGAGATGGAGTGACGATTAACATGGGCTTTTACCGTTACTCCGATCCTTACGCTCACATCGTCGGCCCATCGCTGCGAATGATCATTCCCCTCGGGGAATGGAAAAACTCTCGCTTCGTCCTTCCCGGCGGCCAGTCCGGCCACTTCTTTTCACCTCACTACAGGGATCAAGTTGAATTATGGCACCGCGGCGAATATTTGCGGCTTTGCTACGCGGAGGAAGAGATGTCGGCATGGCCCCGTCTGGATTTCGTCCCCGGACCGGCTTGACACGCGGCAGTCACGTGCCATATTAGGCTTTTCCCAGGCACGGGCTGAACGGCAATGGCCGGACCGCTCTTTATCTTTGTTTACTTGCTCTTCGCACTCGCCGTGCCAGGGTCGCTCCTCGCCCAGGAGAGCCGCGAGAAAATCGTCATCGCCGGGGCGGCGTCGCTCGTTCCCCTGGCGGAGAAGTATTCAGCGGGATTCCGCAAAGAGCATCCGGCCGTAGAAGTCGAAATCCGCGGCGGCGGCTCCAACTTCGCCGTTGAAGCCGTGCGCTTCGGTAAGATCGACGTAGGTCTCGTAGCCCGGACGCTCGACGGCCCTGAAAAGGCCGACCTCTACACCCAAGCTATCGGCCTGGACGCAATCATTGTTCTGAGTTACCCAAGCAATTCGGTCACCAATCTGAGCCTTCAGCAGATCCGAGACATCTATCAAGGAAAAATCGCAACCTGGAAAGCCTTTGGCGGGGAGGAGAAAGGAATCATTCCGCTGTCGCGCGAGAAGGGCTCAGCTCTGCGGGCGATTTTCTTGGACCGAGTCTTCGGAAAGGGGTTTGATGGCCAGGAAAAGGCCTTCGTCATCCGGGCCAGCAAAGAGAAGATCCTGCGAACGATCAAACGGGTCGAGGGTTCTTTAGGATACGGAATCGTCCGCCTCGATGAGGCCCGGGAGCAAGGAGTGAACGTGCTCCACGTTGAAGGGACGCTCCCCACGGCTGAAAACATCCGTAGTGGCACCTATCCCTTGATCCGTCCGCAGTTGATTATCTCAAAGGGAAGGCCGCGAGGAACCGCTCAGGAATGGATGACGGGCTTCGCAAGGTTCGCCGACCGGACCAACCCGTTGAGCAACCGCCGGCAATGAACCCCGATCCTCGCGCGCGTCAAAACGATACAGGCATGGGAATCGTCACGGACGGGATCGAAATGGAGCGAAGATCGGGGTGAAAAGCCTCCTACAAAAACTCCTCCTTTCCTCGCTACTGATCATTCTCCTGCCCATAGCTCTAGCCATGCTTTGGTCATCGAACACCCTCTCGGCTCTGCTGGAGCGGCGCTTCGTCGAGAACTCCACAGCCCAGGGCGAGCAGGTAAGGCTCCTGCTTAACGAAAAACGAGAAACGGCTACGGGCCTCGTTCACTGGATAGCGGAGATGCCGGGGGTGCGCGAGAACCTTGTCCGCAACAATCGCCGCGAACTGTTTCAAGATCTTCTCCCGCTGGTGGGCTCAGTGGAGATGGACTCCATTGAAATCATCGGCGCCGACGGGAGCGTCTTCCTACGCGTCCACGACCCGTCCCGCTACGGCGACCGCCCGAGCCTAGCAAGCGATGTCCAAGGCCTCCTCCAAGGCATCCGCGACTTGGCCAACTACGGGGTCGAAGAGCGGGACGGCAAGGCCTATCTCCGCGCCGCCGAAACCATCGAAGAGGAACGGATCCTGGGTGTCGTGAGCGCGGGATACTCGCTCAACAGCGATTTTCTTAGACGACTGCAACGAATAGCCGGCGACCGGGTCACGATCACGATCGGGAATCGAATCTACTCGGCGGGAGGAACCAGCGACCGGGGTAACCAACTTCCCGCCGGCACGCTCGTCGATAAGGTCTCGGCGCAAGATGTCCAATGGCACCGAGACGGCTCTTCACCCTCATTGGAGGTCCGCCTGCCGCTCGAGACGGATCGCGGGAGGGAAGGCGTAATCTCGGTGTTTTTTTCCACAAAAGAGCTGTCGGGAGCCACCGTGGCTCTCCAAAAGGCGCTCTTCACGGTCGCGCTTGTCGGCATCGGATTTGCCTTTTCAATCTCGTGGGTCTTGAGCCGCCGGCTCACCCGGCCTCTGCAAGAACTCGCGAGAGCGACCGAGCAGGTAACCGCCGGAAACTATGCGGGCGAGGTCGGTATCGGGTCTAAAGACGAGATTGGAAGTCTGGCCGCCTCTTTCAACCGGATGCTCCATGAACTTCGTAAATCAAAAGACGAGGTCGAAAGTTATCGAGCGGAACTCGAGCGAAAATTCGCCGAGCGGGGCGAGGAGCTGGTCGAAACCGAAAAGAAACGGGCCGCCATGGCCCACATGATCGCGCATGACCTCAAAAACCCCCTTTTGGGAATCAAAAAAACCCTTGAGCGCCTCGAGCAAGCCGCCACGGAGCCGGACGGGAAATCGACCAAGAAGACGCTCCAGGAATTGGTGAGCGCGGGCGATCTGGTGATCGGCATGGTCAACGAGATGCTCGACCTCTACCGGTCCGATTTCGGCGAGCTGCCGTTGTCTTTGACCCCGTTTCCGATCGACGAGGCCATCCAGACGAGCCTCAGAATCCTCGGCCCCGAGCTGGAAGAGAAGGAACTCCACGTGCACCGGTCGTCGGAGCCTGATCGGATCTCCGTGGTCGCCGACAAGCGAAGACTGACCCGGCTCATCACCAACCTGCTCAGCAACGCTATCAAGTTCTCGCCGGCGCACGGGCGGATCACGATTTCGACCGCGCGGGCGGTGGACAAAGCCGAAGGGATACCCCACATACTTCTTCGTGTGGAGGATCAAGGTGCGGGCCTTCCGGAGCAAGATCTTGGCAAGATTTTCGATCTCTTCTACTCGCGCGACCAGGGAAAGACCGAGACCGGCACCGGCTTGGGGCTCCCCTATTGCAGGCTCGTGGCGGAGGCCCATGGGGGAAAGATCTGGGCCGAGAGTCGAGATTCGGGCGGCCTCGCGGTTTCGCTCGTCCTACCCACCAACGTCGAGGCGGAGTCGGGAATTCATGCCCCTTAGATTGCTGATCGCAGACAACGAGCGGTTGTTCCGGCAGAGCTTGAGAAAGCTGCTCGAGGGAACCCGGGACATTCGGGTCGTCGCCGAAGCGGCCGACGGCCAGGAAGCGGTCCTTAAAGCGCAGTCCACCCAGCCCGACATCGCGCTGCTCGACGTGAGGATGCCGAAGATGGACGGGATCAAAGCGGCAAAGCTCATGGCGAGTCTCGTGCCAAAAATCAAAATCCTCATGCTCTCCATCCATGATGACGACGAGAAGATCATTTCTGCCCTCAGAGCGGGAGCCATGGGATATATTCTAAAGGACGCCGATCAGAAGGACTTCCTCGATATTCTACGCAATGCCTACCTCGGCAAGACCCACGCTTCCCCTTACCTGGCCAATCTGACGATCAGTCGCCGACCAGGGCAGCCGAGGACGGCCGAGGACAGAAAAGGGCAGTTCATCGAGAAGTACAACCTTACCGAGCAGGAGCTCAAAATCCTCCATCTCCTGGCCGAGGGACTGAGCAACGAAGAGATGAGCCGGATGGTCAATCTCTCCCGGGAGACCATCAAGATGCACTTGAAAGCCCTCTTCCGCAAACTCCAGGTTAAAAATCGCACCGAAGCAGCGGTTTTAGCCGTCAGGGAAATCGTCGGATAGCGTTATCCTAGGCGGTATTCCCTCGGAAGCTCCCTCGGCGAGCGCGCTCTCGGCTGCGGCCGATGGGCCGCTGCCATGAGTCGTAGCGTCAGTAATCGGACGTCCGCAGCCTCGCTCACGCTCGCCTCGGTCACCTCCTCCGGCTTCGAAGTGAATGTGTGCCGGCCGAGGGCGCTGTTTGGGCGTGACTCCGGGTTGGGTAGACTTAAAACCACCCGTTCGGGGAATTGACAGAAGATCCCCCCTATTTCTAAGATTTGCCTGGAATAAACGCCCTATCCCCGGTGTTTACCCAGTTGAAGGGCTTTTCTTGGGCTTTCCCCGGGGGAGGTCTTGACTTTGAAAGCGTTACGAAGGAAATTCCTCGCCCTGTGACTTCTCTGGACAGCAAGAGCTCTTACTGGAAGTTTAAGGACCCGAGAAAAACCTGTGGGCAAGGCTGAAGAGATTACGGCTCATATTCCCCGCCTGCGTCGCTACGCGCGGGCGCTCACGGGAAATCGGGACGCCGCCGACGACCTTGTACAGGACACTCTCGAGCGGGCCTGGAGCCGCTTCCATCTCTGGCGCCACGGTAGCGATCTCAGAGCTTGGCTCTTCACGATCATGCACAACCTCTTCATCAACCACACAAGAACGCGCAACAGGGAGAGTGATTTCGCGCTGGAAGAGGAGGCATTCGCCGTGCCGGTGAGCCCGGCGCATGACGCGCTGGTCGAGTTAAAACAGCTCGACGCAGCCCTCAGGCAGCTCCCCAGCGAGCAGCGCGAGGTCGTGCTCCTGGTGGGTTTGGAGCAAATGTCGTACGAAAGCGTGGCGCGAGTGCTCGGTATCCCTCTGGGAACCGTGATGTCCCGCCTCTTTAGGGGTCGGGAGCGACTACGAAACCTTTTGCACGGCAAGGCGAGCGTGTCTCAGTTGAAGGTGGTGAAATGACGGACCCGCAAAAAGGACCGGTTGCGGAAGCGGATCTGCACGCCTACGTGGACGGCTTCCTTCCTGAGGCGCGCCGGGCCGAAGTCGAGCACCACCTGGCGGCCAACCCTCACGAAGCAGAACGGGTCCGCGCGTATCTCAAGCTGAATGAGACCTTACACGCCCTATTCGATCCGGTGCTAGACGAGCCCAGGCCGAGGCGAACGAGAGTACTGCAACGGGGCCGCCATCGCACCGCAGAGCACTATGCTGCAGTCATTGCCGGGCTGATCGTGGGCGGTGTAATCGGTTGGGTAGCTCGGGACCTTGATACTAAAATGCCCTCTCAGGATGAAGACTTTGTCAAGCAGGCGGCAATGGCCCACGCGGTCTACACTCCGGAGGTACGCCATCCAGTTGAAGTGTCAGCGAACGAGGAACAGCACCTGGTAAACTGGCTCTCGAAGCGCCTGGGCTCCGACTTAAAGGTTCCCCATCTGTCGCAGCTCGGTTACGATCTGGTGGGAGGACGGCTGCTCCCGGGGAAGCAAGGCCCGGTAGCGCAGTTCATGTATCAGGACAGCAAGGGGCAAAGACTGACCCTGTACGTGCGAACCTCCGGCGAAACCACCGAGGAAACCTCTTTCCGCTACGACCGCCAAGGTAAGGTTGGGGTATTCTTCTGGATTGATGGTCCTCTCGGCTACGCCCTGACGGGCGAACTCAACAAACCCGACCTGCTTCGGGTTGCGAAAGCCATCTACCAGCAACTCAACCCATGAACTATCTCAAGATTACAAGAGCGAGGTGGACTATGCGCCAAGCAAACAAAGTCTTTCTGGCCCTGCTTCTCCTAGCTCTCTTTTCACTAGCCGGCGCCCATTTCGCCGCTGCTGTCGAGGTCGGCGAGAAGGCGCCTGACTTTGAGCTAGACAGCACAAAGGGTGGGAAGCTTAAGCTCAGCAGCCTCAAGGGCAAAACGGTGCTGATCAATTTTTATATCCTGGACTTTGACCCTACCTGAATCAAGCACCTTCAATCGTCCGGTTCGGATGACAATTATGCTAAATTTCAAGCCGAAAATACCGAGGTTTTGGGCATCAGCGTAAACACGACCTTTTCTCAAAAGGCGTTTGCTGATTTCACAAAGATTAAGTTTCCGCTTCTCGCCGCTGGTCGTGATCTCGACGCGACTCGTAAAGTGTTGAGCGCCTACGGCGTCTTGGACCCAAAGAGAGGCCTTGCCAGGCGCTCTTATGTCATTATCGACAAGGAAGGTACTGTCCGCTTCAAAAGCATCCGGCCTAGCAACCGCGAACAAGACCTTCTTTCCACGGAAGCATTGCTGAACGAGGTAAAAAAGATCAACCAGGCGAGCTAGAAAACTAATTTTCTCGATCTTAGGATGAATACAAATTCTCAAAAGGGAGGTTGTTCATGAAGAAAAGTGTTGCAGTATTGTCCGCAATCGTTGGTGTAGGTCTAATGGCCACTCAGGCCTTCGCCTTCACCTGCCCTAAGCTTATCAAAGCCGCTGACGAATCGATCACCAAGGCCGAGGCTGCGGCTGCCAAGATCGCCGACGACCGGGAAAAGAGCCGTGCGATGGTGATGATAGCGCTGGCTAAGCAGTGGAGCAAAGAGGCCGGTGCTGACCACAAAGAAGCGGTTGATAAGAAAAGCGCAGATCTTCACTATCGAGCTGAGGCGAAATCAAAGGCTGCCAAGGCGCTTGCGGATATGGTGAAGTAGCGGAAGATCAGGACGGGACGCAGTAGGCATCATATCACGTCATTTGGTCACATCCTTTGGCGCCGAGATTTTTGGACAGGGTGTTTTTCCCCGTTTTTGCTGCGTCCGCTCTCGCGGCGGTCCTTGCGGTCCGGGATGCTCATCCCCAGGCAGCAAAGGACATGGTGATAGAAAGAGGCCAATATATCTTTGCCATCTCCGGTGGCTGTGCCTGCCACACGATTCCCGATGGGACACCCCACGTAGGCGGCCGCGCCTTTCCAATCCCCTTTGGGACCGTGTATGCAACCAACATCACTCCCGATAAAGAAACTGGGCTTGGAAGTTGGTCCGACAAGGAAATTCTCAACGCCATGACTACAGGTATCCGGCCAAACGGCGAGAGGATTTTACCTGTCATGCCGTACGAGGCATACTCCGGCATGGCTGAAGAGGACCTCAAAGCCCTGATTGCGTACTTGAGAACCCTAAAGCCGGTCCGTAAAGAAACTCCGAGGATGAAGTCTTGGGTCCCTTTTTCTCGCTCTCTGCTTGTTCCTCTGTGGCTGAAGCTCTTTGGCCGTTTTTCCACTCCCCCTCCTAAGGCGCCTCAGAGCGGCATACAGAGAGGGCGCTACCTGGTGGACCACGTTTCGTTGTGCAGGGATTGCCATACGCCGCGCAGCTTCCTTGGGGTCCCAATGCGTGGACTTTACCTTGCTGGGAGTAAAACAGGCCTGCTAGGGGAAGAGAGCCCCAACATCACCCCGGACAGGGAGACCGGGATAGGAGAATGGAGCCGAGACGATATCGCGGATCTCACGTTGACTGGATTCAAGCCTAATTTGGACAATGTGCAAGGTCTCATGGAGGAAGTGATCGAAGGCGTCTCCCGGGGATACAAAAATATGACGCGGGAGGATGCGCTGGCAATCGCGGATTACTTGAAATCGATTCGCCCTATTGCTAACAAGATCAACTGAATTCTCGTCGTGAAACTATTGCTCGCCAAAAGAACCCAGTTAGTGACCGTCATCTTGGTGGCAGCCTGCCTGGTTTTCATTGGCGCTCTGGCTCCGGATTCAGTCGTGCTGAGACGGAAGCTAATGGAGAGCAACAACAGCGTAGTGGCTGAAGCCCTAAACAAGGCTATAAAGGAAAAAAATTTCGCCGAGATTGAAGGCAAGTGCGATGTTATCCTGGAAAATATGGATAAGGTTCTTGATTTTTTTCCGCCAGGAAGCCTTTCTGAAAACTCCCGGGCCAAGCCCGAGATATGGGCAAGGTGGGGAGAATTCAGCAAGCATCCTGCCAATGTAAGGAAAGCGGCCCAAGAACTAGCTGCCGCGGCCAAGGCCGGAGATGAGGAAGCAGTCAAGGTCAGGTTTAAAGCGCTAGGAGAAGCCTGTAAAGGCTGCCACCAGAGCTTCCGTGCGCCAAAGCCAAAGCAGGGTACATAAGACGACGCAAACCAGACGAGAATAACTATAATGAAAGGAGTAAAGGCGAGTATGGATACACCCAAGTTTTTACGTATCGGTTTTCTCTGTCTCTTATCCCTAGTTATTTCTTCCCAGGTTTTTGCCCAGGAGTATCGGTTTTCTCTGTCTCTTATCCCTAGTTATTTCTTCCCAGGTTTTTGCCCAGGAAAAGGAAATCGAAAAGAGACGTCTCCTCATGGAGTCCAATAGCGACGCTGCTGCAAAGGCGATAAAAAAAGCTGTGGCCGCAAAGGACTATCCCACCATAGAGTTAAAGGCGAAGGAGATTATGGGAAACATGGACAATCTCCCCGACCTTTTCCCTAAGGGTAGCCTCTCGGCAAAATCCCGGGCCAAGCCTGAGATCTGGGAAAGGTGGGATGAATTTAACAAGCACGCTGGCAATGTAAAGAAGGCAGCCCAAGATCTGGCTGATGCAGCAAAAGCGGGAGATGAAGAGGGGGTCAAAGCGAAAGTCAAAGCCCTCGGGGCCGCCTGTAAGGGCTGTCATGAACCTTTCCGCGCCGAGAAAAAGAAAAGCGGAGGATGAGTAAGTCTTTTTAGCATCTCACGTTACGGTCTGTTCAGAGGTGGACTATGCCAGAGGAAATCAAAAAACTGGTTCAGAAATATCAGGAAGGCAAGATCTCGCGCCGAGAATTTATCCTTAAGGCGGTCGCGATCACTGGGAGCTTAGCCGCCGCGAATGCGATTCTCGGGCCCTTGCTGTCGTCTCCCCTTCACGCGGCTCAGGTAGATCCCAATGATCCGGTACTCAACTCGGCGAACGTGCAATACCCAGGAAAAGCAGGGCCCGTTTTCGGCTACCTGAGTCGGCCTAAAGGGTTGGGCAAACATCCGGCAATCATTGTAATCTCCGACAGTGCAGGTTTAGTTGACCACTTCCGTGACGTCGCTCGCCGCTATGCCAAGGAGGGATACTTGGCCCTAGTGCCTGACGTCCTTTCGCGTCACGGCGGAACTGCAAAGGCAAACCCCAAAGGCACGGGGCTCGGCAACATCGGTGAGTTGGCTCCCCTCGACGCTGTGTCTGATTATGTCGATGCAGGATTTACCTATCTCAAGAGCCTTCCTGAAGTTCGCGGCGACCGGCTCGGACTCACAGGGTTTTGCTGGGGTGGAGGGATGGCGTTTGGTTCCGCCACTCGCGTTCGCGGGCTCAGGGCGCTTGTCATCTACTACGGGGAAAGCCCAGAGCCCTTGGACTTGGTGAAAGATATCGAGGCCCCGGTTCTGGCCCACTACGCGGAAAAAGACCCTCGAATCACCAACGGGGTTCCGGCAACCGAGCAAGCCATGAAGAAATACAACAAGTCCTACACCTACAAAATTTTTCCCGGCGCCCAGCACGCTTTTTTCCACGACGGACGCCCCGACCGCTACCATCCTGAGGCGGCCAAGGAGGCATGGACAAGAACGCTCGAATTTTTCAAGACACATCTGAAGGCCTAGCGCGGCC
>JACPAM010000035.1 GCA_016180805.1 Deltaproteobacteria bacterium
GCTGTTTCGCCCGCTTGGCTATTCGTTTCCCACGGAACCGCGCATCTTGCTAGCCCCCCTTAATCGGTGTTAATGAGCATTCATGGCCTACGACCTTCTGATCAAAGGCGGGCGCGTTTACGACGGCAGCGGAATGCCGCCTTACTTGGGAGATGTGGCGGTCAGCGACGGCCGCATCGTCGAGGTGGGGAGGTTGGGAACGACCGCTCGTAGAGTGGTCAATGCCGAGGGCTTGGCAGTGGCTCCCGGTTTCATCGATTTTCATACCCATCTCGACGCCCAGCTCTTGTGGGACCCAATCGCTACCTCGTCGTGCTGGCATGGGGTTACCACGGTGATCACGGGCAATTGCGGTTTGACGCTTGCTCCGTGCCGCCCTGAGGATCGCGATGGGATACTCGGCAGCTTCGCACGCGTCGAGGCCATGCCCCTGGGTGTGTTGCGCGAGGCGGTGAGCTGGGAGTGGACGACGTTCCCAGAATATCTCGGGCGGCTCGGGCAAAAGCTCGGGGTCAATGTCGCCGGTCTAGTGGGCCACTGCGCGCTCCGTCAATTTGTCATGGGTGAGGCAGCATCCGAGCGGTCGGCAACCTCAGAGGAGGTCCAGCGGATGAAGGCCGTCCTTGCCGACAGCCTGCGCGGCGGTGCCGTCGGGTTTTCCACGAACCAGAATCCCGTTCACATGCGCGCGGATGGCAAGCCGATCGCAAGCCGGCTGGCAACGGATGAAGAAATTCTCGATCTGGCCGGCGTTTTGGGGGAGTTTAACTCGGGCTCGATCCAGATTTCACGGGGTAGCTTGGGTATAGCGCAGCCGGTCGAAGAGGCTTTGGATCTTTTCAGCCGTCTGGCTGAGCGATCCGGGCGTCCGGTCATCTGGCAGACGATTTCGCAGCGCTGGGATCAGCCCGGTCTCTGGCGCAGGCTTCTCGACATGGCGGAATCCACACTGGCTGCGGGTGTGCCCTCGTATCCGCTGTGCAACGCCCGGCTTTTCAACAATCGCTTCAACCTGAAAAATGCCCAAGTGTTCGATGACCTGCCAACCTGGAAGGAGATGATGTTCAAGCCCGTTGAAGAGCGGACCCGACTCTTCCGCGACCCTGATGTGAGAGAAAAGCTCCGTTTTGAGGCTCTGGAGGACAAAAGGCCGTCGCGCTTTTCCAGGCGCTGGGATCTCGTGTATCTGATCAAGGCCGCGACTCCCGAGAACCGGCACCTGGAGAGAAAGAGCGTCGCGGCGATTGCCGAACTCGAAAGCAAGGACATCATCGACGCTTTTCTTGACCTTTCCCTCGAAGAGAACCTGGAAACTCTGTTTCAGACTTCGAACGCCAACGGTGACGAGGACGCGGTCGCTGAAATTCTCAGTAGCCCGGCTACGCTCGTGGGCCAGTCGGATGCCGGCGCGCACCTCATCTACGATGCGGGTTATGGCTACGCAACCCGCTTCCTAGGCCACTGGATCAGGGAGCGGCAGGCGATGCGCCTGGAAGAAGGGATTCGCAAGCTCACGTTTATGGTGGCTTCGATTTTCGGCCTGCATGACCGCGGCCTCATCCGACCGGGTATGGCAGCAGATCTGATTTTATTCGATCCCGACACGGTGGGCGACTGTGAACCCGAGATCACCCACGATTTGCCCGGCGGCGAAAAGCGGCTGATCCAGAAGGCCCAGGGGATCGAAATGTCCATTGTGAACGGCGCCGTGCTGATCGAAAATGGCGCCCACACCGGCGCCCTTCCAGGTCGGGTGGTGGGCAACGGCAGGCGCGCGGGCTGATCGGGGCGGGAGTCCGGCAGTAAATTCTATGTACTACGGAGCACGAGGGGTCGTTGGGTTGGTCAAGCCAACTTACCGTCCGGGGGTGATGGAGAGCTTTATCAAGCTCATGCCTGAAGGCGTCGGCTTTATCCCCCTTCACGTCGGGGTCAGGGCAGGGACGGAAAAGGAATTTCTGGAGGCCCTGGCGATCGCGGAAAAGAAAGTGGCGAAGCTCGCCGAGCTGGGCGCGGATGTCGTGGTCATTATGGGAGCGCCGCCGACGATGCTTCGGGGATACGGTTTCGATACGGCAGTGGCCAGGGATCTCCATGAGAAATACGGCGTGCCCGTCCTTACCGCCACGATCGCCCAAGTTGAAGCCTTTAAGGCTCTAGGTATCCGGAGACTGGTCGGGATCACCTATTTCAAGGACGATCTCAACTGCCAGTTTGCCAAGTTTTTCCAGGACGGTGGCTTTGAGGTAGCGGCGATGAAAGGACTCGAAGCTCCCTTCAAGGATGTGGGGAAGATACCGCCGGATGAGATCTACGGCTTCGCGAAGAAAGTTTTTCTGGAGGCCGGTGGCGCGGACGCGCTCTACATGCTGGGGGCGGGATGGTACAATCTCCCCGTCATCGAGCCGCTGGAGCGCGATCTCAGAACAACGGTCATCTCAAGCATCCCGGCTCAAGTGTGGGCGACGCAGAAGCGGCTCCATCTCCGCGCGCCGGTTAAGGGTTACGGCAGGTTGCTAGAGGAAATGCCCTAGGCGCCCTCCGGGCGCCATGGCAAATTGCAGATCTCAGATTGCAAAATGAAAAAATTTGATCTGAGGTCTGAAATCTGAGATTTGAGATCCCGAGCAGCGAAGCGACGACATGAGAGTAGTCATTCATGGGTTGACCAAAGAGTACGTGACGGGGAAGGGGAACATCCGGGCGCTGGGTGGGGTGAATCTCGAAGTCCGGGACCGGGAATTCTTTGGCGTCATCGGGCCCACCGGATGCGGCAAGACCACGCTGCTGAATATCGTTGCCGGCCTGCAGAAGCCGACCAACGGATCGGTGGAATTCGTCGGCGAAAAGCGGACCCAGGCCATGGTCTCGATGGTCTTTCAGGACGCTGCGTTGATGCCGTGGCGGACCGTCGATCGCAACGTGCCTCTGGGGCCGGAGTTTCGCGGCGATGCAAAGCCGATGTACCAAAGGGTGACGCAATTTTTTCTCGAGATGGTCCGGTTGCTCGACTTCAGCTCCGCCCACCCCAACGAGCTCTCCGGCGGCATGAAGCAGAAGGTCGCGCTCGCCCGCGCCCTGGCGAACGATCCGGAGGTCATTCTGATGGATGAGCCGTTCGCCAATCTCGACGCGCAAACTCGGCTCCTGCTGCGCGAAGAGCTGTTGCGGATCTGGGAGCGGGATAAGAAGACCGTCATTCTCGTTACCCACAATATCGAGGAGGCGGTGATGCTCTGCGACCGGATCGCCGTCATGAGCGCGGCTCCCGGAGTGGTCAAAAACGTCATCACGGTCGACGTTCGGCGGCCGCGCACTTTGAAAAGCATGTCGGACCCCGATTTCGTTCGCTGCCTGGAGAAGATCTGGGACCTGTTGCGCTACGAGGTGGACAAGGCGATGCGGGAGAACCACCCCTCGGCCGACCCGACTCTTCAGGAGAAACAATCGCGCAGGAACTATTTCGGCTGGTGGTGAAGTTGGGGGCGTTTTCGGATTGAGTAGCTAGGCGTTCGGACGATGAGGAGGAAAACCATGGTACGGGGTTTAATGCGACGAGTTCTCTTGATCGCGGCGATCCTCGCTTTCGCGCCGCGATCTTCACTGGCTCAGGCAGACCAGGTCACGATGGCTCTACCGGCGACCTCTTTGACTTTCAGCGCGACCTATATGGCCCAGGATATGGGTTTCTGGGAAAGGCAGGGACTCAAGGTTAAATTGACCTTGGTTTCGGGGATCGGAGCGGCAAACGCCGTCCTGGCCGGCAGCGTGGAATTCTCCAGCGGTTCCGGCCCAACCGTCATCAGGGCAAACGCGCGCGGACAAAAGCTATTCGCCATTGGGAACACGATCGAGAGGCCGGTAGTGGAGGTTGTCCTCAGCCGAGACATTGCAGAGAAATTGGGTTTGAGCGAGAAAAGTCCCGTGGAGAAAAAAGCGAGCGCGCTCCGGGGCCTCCGCATGGCGGTCGACTCGGTGAACAGCGTGGTCCATGGCTATCTCAAGTATGTCGCCCGGAAGGGCAGGGTTGATCCCGAGCGCGAGATCACCGTCACACCGATGGCGCCCCCCAACATGCTGGCGGCCTTGAAAAGCGGCGCCATCGACGGTTTTACCATGTCGCTACCCTGGCCCCTGATTCCAGTCCAAGAGGGTCGAGCCATGCGGCTGGTGAGCAGTCCCAGGGGAGACTTGCCTGAGCTCAATCCTTTCGCCTACAATCTCGTGATCACGCGGCACGATTTCTGCGATAACAAGCCCAACGTATGTCGGGCGCTCGCGGCCGGCTACCGGCAAGCCTTGGACCATTTGCAAGAAAAGCCCAAAGAGAGTCTCGAAGTGCTGCGCGGGCGCTTCGCCAAGATGGACCCGAAAGTACTGGCCGAGGCTTTCGAGCTGATCCGCGCGTCGAGCACAAGGACCGGGAAGATCGACGAGGGGGGACTCGACAGAGCGCAGGAGTTCATGCTGGCTCAGGGCATGATCCGGGCCGAGGAGAGCCTGAAGTCTTTCGCTTCCATCTATACGAATAAATTCACGCAGTGATTCGCGCCAAACTAGTCCTCGACCGTCTGCTGATCCTGATCTGCGCCGTCGCGACGTGGCAGGTGTGCAGTTTTGTTTTCGGTCCCCAATGGTTCAGCACCCCATGGATTACCGGCGGTCGCTTCATCGCCTCCCTCCTCGACGGAGAGATCCTTCACCATGCTCAATTTACGCTCGCCGCGGCGGCCGCGGGGTTCCTCGTCGGCGGCCTGCCCGGAATGCTATTGCCGTTCGCGCTTCGCCGCTCCCCTGCCTTGACTGCGATGCTCGATCCCTACCTGATCGGAGGATACGGTGTTCCAAAGCTCGCGGTGGCTCCCCTTTTCATACTGTGGTTTGGGATCGGACTCGGCTCCAAGATTGCGCTCGTCGCTAGCATCGTTTTTTTCCTCATGTACTTCAACGCGGCAGCCGGAGTGAAGGCGGTCAGCATTCAGCTTTTGGATATGGCTCGAATCGCCGGAGCGTCGGAGGCGGATATGGCGCGCCATATCATCTGGCCTTGTGCCTCGCCCTACATCCTCGCCGGGATTCGGATTTCGGCGCCATACGCCATTGGCGCCGCGGTCGTAGGAGAGCTGATTTCCTCAAACCAGGGGCTCGGTTATCTGATTCAGGCGGCCGCCATGGATTTCAATGTCACCGCAGTCTTCGCAGCGCTCATCGGTCTAACGGTCCTCGTGGTCGGGATCAACTGGATCCTCGATCGTACCGAGCGCTGGCTGCTTCGCTGGAGACGGACCGAGGCCACGAGAGTCCGGCGCTTCAGGGCCGCCGCATGAGCCACTCTGGCCGTTGCATCCTCGAAGTCCGAAACGTCGTCAAGGTTTTCCCTCCTCGCCCCGGGAGGACAGACGCGCTATTGGCCATCCAGGATCTCTCGTTTACCGTCGGCGAGGGGGAATTTCTCACCCTTGTCGGGCCGTCGGGAGCGGGCAAGTCGACCTTGCTCAACATCATCGCGCAAATCGATACGCCTTCGGCGGGAGAGATATGGTTTCAGGGTCGACCCATCGCAACCGCGTTTGGCAACGCCCTTCGTCCTGGCTGGGATTGCCAGATCGGCTACGTCACGCAGGACGACAATCTCCTTCCCTGGCGGAATCTCCTCGACAATGTGCTCTTTCCGCTACGGGTGCAGCGCCGGCTCTCCGCAGAGAGCGTGGAGCGGGCGAAGATGTTGCTCAAAGCCACGGGTCTCGAGGGTTTCGAGCGCTACTACCCGCATGAGCTCTCCGGCGGAATGCGCAAGCGGGCCTCCCTGATTCGGACTCTGGTGTATGATCCGCCGGTCATCCTGATGGACGAGCCGTTTGGCGCTGTCGACGCTCAGACCCGCTCCCAGCTCCAGGCGGACTTGCTTCGCCTGTGGAACCTCGGGCGCAAAACAATCGTGTTCGTCACCCATGATATCGCCGAGGCCGTTGCGCTCGCCGATCGAACCCTGGTGCTAACCCGGGCGCCGGCGGGTCTCGCGGGGGAGCATCTCATTGAGATTCCCCGCCCGAGGGATTTGGGGAACATTTACACGCTCCGCGGTTTCGCGGAGCTTTACGAAAGAATTCGGAGACAGATTCAGTGAATGAGGCGGTTACCGCGAGACCGATCAAAATCTCTGAGCGCGGTTGGGGGGGCGGCTCACGCCGGAAGGTCACCCTGGGACGGATTTTGTTCGGCATCGGCTGCCTGGCGATTTGGCAATGGGCCCATGCGCGATTGGGTACGGAGTGGATCGCGGGGCCGGCTGAAATTTTGGGCCGAGCAGCCGAATTGGCCCGCACCGGCGAACTGTGGGTTCACGTCTGGGTGACTTTTGGTGAGGCCCTGCTTGGTTTTCTGATCGGAGGATCAGCGGGTGTCCTGCTGCCTTTTCTTTTACGCCTCTCTCCGCGTCTGACCCGGGCACTGGACCCCTACCTGGCCGCGGCCATGGGAGTTCCCAAGCTTTCTCTCGCTCCTCTTTTAATCCTCTGGTTCGGGATCGGTCTAATGTCCAAGGTCGTCTTTGTCGGGGCGTTAGTCTTTTTTCTTCTGTTCTTTAATGGATTGGCCGGTGTTCAGAGCGTGGATTCGCGGCTCGTTTCAATGGCTAGGGTCGCAGGGGGTCGTGAGTGGGTCATCACCCGGGAAATCGTCTGGCATACCGCCTTGCCGTTCATCTTCGCGGGCTTGAAGGTGGCGCTCCCCCGAGCGATCAGCGCGGCGGTCGTAGGAGAATTCATTGCCGCCGAAGCCGGGCTCGGCTACTACATCAATAACGCAAGATCGATGGCCGACACGGTCGGCATATTTACCGGCGTCGTGCTGGTCACCGCATTGGTCATCGTCGTTAACGGAGCCTTGGAGTTGGTTCAGGCCCGCTCCCTGGCCTGGCGTCCTGTGGACCGTGACATGGTGGTATAAGGGGAAGTTAAATCACCGCCAGTTTTTTTGCGCGGAAACCTCTGCGGCGGATCTGACCCAACACGTAGCGGGCCACGGCTAGATCCTCGTCGGCGATCCCATTGGATTGAAAAAGAATTTTCTTCGGGCGAGGGGAAACGCCGCCTTCTGCGACGACTCTCTCAAGCGGCACCACGTCCTCCCAGCGGAGAATGCCCGCGTTGCAGGCGGCGATCAGATCGCCGCTATCGGTCTGGGCGGTCGCGGGGTCGTCGGTGACGACGAGGTCCATTCGGCGAATGAGCTGGCTTGAGACCTCATGCTTGACCGGCTGGTTCGCCCCCATGGAGATCACCAGGACCTCTCCCTTGAGCCGCTCCCCGTCCGTCATGGGCGAGGTCGCATCCGTTGCCAGGACGAAGATGTCGGCGGCCGCTTCGACCTCCTCGATCGCCGCGGACTCCTTGAGGTCGACCCGGAACCGAGAAGCCATCTGCCGGATGAACTCGCGCGTCTTTTTTGGATTGCGCCCGAAAACCAGGACCTCGCGAACCGGACAGGCATGGACGATTGCCGCAACCTGAAAGGCCGCCTGCCAGCCCGGGCCGATCACGCCCAGCGTGCTGCTCACGCGCGGGGCGAGATACCTTGCCGCCACGCCGCTGGCGGCGCCCGTGCGCAGGCTGCTCAGATAGGTCGCCGCAAAGATGGCCTGAATCGCACCCGTGCGGCCGCTGTAGAGCGTAATGGTATTCGTCGGCATCGCATAGGCTCTAAGGCAGAGCAGGTCCCACTCCGAGTGATAGGCGGCCATGATATTCAACTGTTTGCGGCTGCCCTTGAGACGGCGGCGGGGAAGACTCTGGAGCTTTCCCTCAGCCCGGTCGCGGAACATCCCCTCGACGACCCGCAGGGCGCGCGGCATATCGATAAGCTTCTCGGTCTCTCTCTGGCTGAGGATCAATGCCATGAAAAATGATCAGGCCTGAATCACGCGGGGGAGCGTAACCTTGAACACCGAGCCGCTCCCCGGCACGCTCTCCACATCGATCGTGCCTTTGATCAGATCGAGGTATTTCTTCACGATCGTAAGCCCCAAGCCAACGCCCTGGGCGCTGTCCGTGGAGCGCACCTGGTGGTAGCCTTCGAAGATTTTTGGCAAGTCCTCAGGCGAGATTCCCCTACCGGTATCTTCCACCACGAGCTCGACCGATTCGGTTTCTGGGCGGTTGGTGACGCGGATACCCACCTTCCCTTCGCTCGTGTACTTGAAAGCGTTGACAATCAGGTTTCTGAGGACCGCTTCGACTTTGGGGCCATCCGTCATGAGCACCGGAAGGTCGGGCTCAACGTCCCATTCGACATGGAGGCCGCTTTTTCTTTGCAGCTCGTCGACCAAGGGTTCGAGGGACCTCAAGATCTCGCCCATGATCACCGGCGAGACCTCCACCGGGATGGCCCCCGCTTTGATGCGTGAGAGATTGAGGAGATCGTTGAGCAATCGGACCAGCGCCTCGCACTGGTCGTGGATTTTGCTCATGGCCGCCTTTTGCTGATCGGTCAGGCTTCCGGTGGTGCCCATGTTCATGACTTCCAGGAGCCCCGTGATGACGGTGAGGGGAGTTTTGAATTCGTGCGCGAGGCGGGCGAGAAACTGCGAGCTCTCCTGATTGGCCCGCTCGAGGTCGTCATTGAGCCGCCTGAGCTCCTCGAAAAGAAGCGCATGGTGAATGGCCACCGCCGCCTCGGCGGCTAACTGTTGCAGGAAGAAGACGTCCCTTTCTGTGAAGTCCTTGACGGTTCGGCTCAGCACGACCAGGGCGCCGATCCCTTCGCCCTTCAGGAGGATGGGAACCCCGAGGTAGCTCCGAAAGCCGAAAGTTTCCACGACCGTTCTCTTCCGTGCGGAAGCCCCATGTTGCCTCAGGTCACGGATAAGAAGGGGTCGGCGCTCTTGGATGTCGCCCGGATGCGATAGGATCCGTCGGCTTCATGCAGCCGGACAAAAGCGCAGTCGGATTTGAAAATATTTAAGATTTCTTTGGTCAACCGCTGTAAGAGAGCATCGAGGTTGAGCATGTTGATCTCGGATGTGAGCTGGTGCAACACGCCCTGCTCCTCGAGCAGCCGGTGGGTCTGCTGGAAGAAGCGAGCGTTTTCCATGGCGATGGCCAGCCACTCGGCCACCGATTCGAGAAAAGCGGACTCTCGCTTGCCGTAGGCCTTGGCTTTGTTGGAAGCCACGTGAAGGTTGCCCACTACCCGGTCCGAGCAAACGAGGGGGAGGCTGATGTAGGAGCGAAACCCCATCCGATTGAGGTACTCATCCGTATCGAACTCTTGCTCGACCGCGGTATCCTCCCGGATGAAGGCCTTGTGTTCCCGCACGACCCAATCGGCGACGCTCTCTGTGCGCTGGGAAAATTCCGGGTCGGCATCAAGGGAATCCTGCGGCAAGGGAGATAAGAGGAAAAGGCCGGTGATCTTATTTTGGGGATCCACCCGGCTGATCATTAACCGATCATAGG
>JACPAM010000036.1 GCA_016180805.1 Deltaproteobacteria bacterium
CATCTCGGTCACCTGGAAAGCATGGTGACGCTCACCCGCATGGGAGCCGTGATCTTTCCGCCCGTGCCTGCCTTTTACCACCGGCCGAAAACCTTGGACGATGTGATCAACCAAACGGTAACCCGAATTCTCGACCAGTTCGGGATTGAGGCAACCCTGTTCGAGCGCTGGAGCGATGAGGGGATGAGCCGGCATCCCGATGCGACAGCTCCGGGTGCTAATCCAGCCGCAAAAAAGACCGGCCCGGCGGCGAAAAAGCGACGATGAGGCTCTCGCTGCCACGTTATGACACGCAGCAGGGCAAAGAAATCCCTCTCGGCGACCCAGCGGAGAAAGAAGGAACACCTCGAGATCTGTCTTGACACCGAGGCCGTAAGGCATCCTTACGGAACCGGGTTCGATCGCTATTTCTTCCCTCACAATGCTCTTCCCGAAGTCGATATCGATGAAATCGACTTAAGCACGAGCTTTCTCGGCAAACCATTGAAGGCTCCCCTCCTGATCTCATCGATGACCGGTGGGTTTGATCTCGCCCGCAAGGTCAACCGCAACCTGGCCCAAGCCGCGCAACAATTGGGCGTGGCGATGGGCGTGGGTTCCCAGAGAGTGGCCTTGGAGGAAGAAAGCGTGGCCGACTCCTTCAAGGTGAGAGACCTGGCCCCTGATATCCTCCTGCTCGGCAACCTCGGCGCGGTCCAGCTAAACTACGGATACGGCGTGGAGCAGTGCCGGCAGGCCGTGGCGATGATTGAGGCTGACGGCTTGATCCTCCACCTCAATGTCCTCCAAGAGGCCGTTCAGCCGGAGGGCAATCGGAACTTCAAGGGTTTGGGCGAAAAGATCGCCCAGGTTTGCCGCCAACTCCCGGTTCCTGTTGTCGCCAAAGAGGTTGGCAGCGGGATTTCTGGCGAGGTGGCCCGGCGTCTGGAGCAGGCTGGAGTGAAGGCGATCGACGTCGCCGGACGGGGAGGGACCTCGTGGTATCAGGTGGAGG
This sequence comes from Deltaproteobacteria bacterium, assembly GCA_016180805.1. Lineage (GTDB taxonomy): Bacteria > Desulfobacterota > Binatia > UBA9968 > UBA9968 > 2-12-FULL-57-22. Next base: position 995 of record JACPAM010000036.1, read on the forward strand.
CCACGCGGGCGGCGAAAAGAGGGCAGGCCATAGACGGCACCTTTGCCGGCTGGGGGATTCCCACGGAAGAGGCTTTGATCGAGGTGCGCGCCGCGGTGCCCGAATTGGAGGTGGTCGCTTCCGGAGGGGTACGCAACGGTCTTGACATTGCCAAGGCCATCGCTTTGGGAGCCGATCTGGCTGCAATCGGCCAGCCTTTGCTCGCTCCGGCATTGGAATCGGCTCAAGCGGTCGTCAAGTTTTTGACGGGGATCATTGCCGAGATCAAAATTGCCATGCTGTGCGTCGGAGTCACGAGCCTTGGGGAGTTGAGGAAAGTTCCGCTGGTACGGCGGCCGTCCTAAACCAGGACCTAATGCAAAATGCAGAATGCAAATTGAAAAATGCAAAGTGTGAGACCCTCTAGAGACTTTAACTGGCGTCGGCGGGCTCCGTGGAAATTTTGCAATATGCATTTTGCAATTTGAAATTTGCCTTTAAGGTTCTAGCAGATGTCCGAGGAACTCAAGCGGCAAATCCTGAGCTACATGGAGTCCCACAACACGATGACGCTCGGGACCTGCCATGGGGAGGTCCCGTGGGCCGCGACGGTTTTTTACGCCAGCGATGGCTTCAGACTCTATTTCTTTTCCGCACCCGACTCCCGCCATTGTCAGAATCTTGCTGCCAATCCCAGGGTGGCGGTGACCATCCAGGAGGACTACCGAGATTGGCTGAAAATCAAGGGAATTCAGCTCGAGGGCACCGTGGTCGTGGTCGATTCCGTGATGGAAAAGGCGAAAGCAATGCGAGTCTACGCACGCAAGTATCCGGAGATCATGAAGATCTTCACCCACCCGGGAAGCGGCGTTCTCTACAAAGCTTTCTTAAAAGTGAAATTTTACTGCGTGGTCCCGGAGCGGATTTATTACATCGACAACGAACAATTCGGTTTCGGTAAAAGGCAGGAGCTGGTCGTTAGTGAGCAGTGAGCGGTGAGCAGTCGGGCAGTGGGCAGTAGACAGAAAGCTTCCAAGCCTTCTAGTGTAGTGCGTCCGGCGCTTCTTTACGTGTCACCCTGAACCCTTCGTCTGTCACTCTGAACGAAGTGAAGAGTCTCAGGGTGAACCCGTGAAGGGTCTCATGTATTTGAAAAGGCGAGATTCTTCCCCTTCGCGGAGCCAGCCCTTGAGGCCCGCTCAGGGCCGAAGGGCTCAAAATGACAATCAAAGTAAAGAAATTTATGGCGCACTACACTAGCTTCCTAGTCGGGAGGGGGAGATGTCGCAACTCGTAGGCAAGGAGTTAACCAAAGAGCTATTCGATCGTCTAAAAGGAGAGGAGATAGCGAGCCAGGTGGGCAAAGCCATTGTCCTGGTCACGGTCGATGAACGAGGATGGGCTCACCCGGCCATGCTTTCTTACTACGAAGTCGTCGCCAAGGATCGTTCCACGATCGACTTGGCGGTGGGAAAGACGAGCACGACGGCCAAGAACCTAAGTCGGACCGGGAAAATCACCCTTCTTGTAACCGATAGGGGCGTCAACTACTATTTAAAAGGGGAAGCTCGCGAACTTAAGGAATCTATGGACGGGGTGCCGTTCATGTCTCTCTTCCGGGTCGCGATGGTGGAGCTTCTGCAGGATCAGGAGCCCGATGCCATGATCACGAGCGGGGTCACTTTCAGCCGGCCACAGAAAAAAGGCGCGGGAGAGATGGCGGAGAAGATTTTTCACGGTGTGCGGAGAGGCGCGTGAAGCTGAAACTGTTTCTTGCCCTGGCTATCCTGATCCTCTTGGTGGGCCTAATCACTATGGCCATTTGGGGGTTGGGGAATAGAGGCAAAGAATCATCTTATGTTACCGCAGCGGTCCGCAAGGGCGATATCACCCAAGTGGTGTCGGCCACAGGGACGCTTCAGGCCGTGGTCACGGTTCAGGTAGGAAGCCAGGTGTCGGGCGCGATTGCCAGGCTCTATGCCGATTTTAACAGTCAAGTGAAGAAGGATCAGGTGATAGCTGAGCTGGATCAGGACAAATTTAAAGCCCGTGCTGATGAGGAGAGGGCTAATCTCGTGGCCGCCCAGGCCAACGTTGCCAAGGCGAAGGTAACCGTCGAGGATACGCGCCGGACCGTGGCACGAGCCACCGAGCTTAGAAAGCGCGATCTGATCTCACAGAGCGAGCTGGACGCTGCCCAGACTGCTCACGAGGCGGCAGGCTCGCAGTTGGAAGTGGCAAAGGCCCAGGTGGAACAAGCCAAGGCGGCACTAAATCAGGCCGCCGTTGACCTAGCTCACACCATCATTCGTTCGCCGGTAGACGGCGTTGTGATCTCACGCAACGTTGATGTCGGGCAGACCGTGGCGGCCTCGCTCCAGGCCCCGACCCTATTCACGATTGCTAATGACCTCGCCAAGATGGAGGTGCATACCAACGTTGATGAGGCGGATGTTGGCAATGTCTGGGTCGGTCAAGAGGTGGCGTTTACCGTCGATGCCTATCCCACTCGGCGGTTTAAGGGCAAGGTGGCGCAGGTTCGTCACGCCCCGACGATCGTGCAAAACGTGGTGACCTATGACGCCGTGGTGGGGGTTGACAATAGAGGGCTTTTTCTCAAGCCGGGCATGACCGCCAATGTGGAGTTTCTCGTCAGCCACAAAAGCGATGTCCTTAGAATCCCCAATGTGGCGATCCGCTTCAGACCGCCGTCGGAGAGGCAGGATGCCCAGGAGGTCATGCGCCAGGCCGCTCGCGCCGGAGGAGGCGGCAGAGGAGCCCGCCGTGGCGATACCGGGAGATCAGGCAGGCAGAGCGGCGGTGACGGGCGAGATGGCAGGTGGGTGAAGGTCTATGTGCTCAAAGGTGATCAGCCGGGTCCGGCCAAGGTGCGCGTGGGAATTACGGACGGCTCCTACACGGAAGTGGTCGAGGGGGAGATCAAGGAGGAGGAGCAGGTCATTCTCGCCATGTCCGATGCAGCGAAGGGCAATAGCCGCTCCGGCGCCCCGAGTCTTTTTGGCGTGAGGGGGTTAGGTTGGTTCAGGTAGAGGATCTCATCCGCGTCCGGGACCTGCACAAAGTCTATAGGATGGGTGAGGTTGAGGTCCCGGCTCTCAGCGGCATCAACCTGGATATCCGCCGGGGCGAGTTTGTCGCTATCATGGGGGCGTCTGGCTCAGGCAAATCCACTTTTATGAACATCTTGGGCTGTCTGGATCGCCCCACAAGCGGAACTTATTTTCTCGAGGGCCAGGAAGTAGGATCGCTCACGCGGGATGCCTGGGCCCATATCCGCAATCGCAAGATCGGATTTGTCTTTCAAGGTTTTAATTTACTGCCCCGGGCATCGGCCTTGGAGAACGCAGAGCTCCCCATGATGTACAACGGGCTGCGCGGCGGGGAAAGACACCAGCGCGCCTTGGAGGCCCTCTCCCTGGTGGGATTGGAGGGGCGGCTCCATCACACCCCGAACCAGCTATCCGGCGGCCAGCAGCAGCGGGTTGCCATCGCCCGCGCCTTGGTCAATCGTCCGTCTCTTATCCTTGCGGATGAGCCTACCGGCAATCTCGACTCCAAAACCAGCAGAGACATCATGGAGCTGCTCCATCATTTGAACGCTAGGGAAGGGCTGACTATTATCCTTGTGACGCATGAGGCGGACATTGCCGCGTATGCTCAAAGGCAAATTCAATTTCGTGACGGACTGGTCGTCGCGGATAAAAGAAGCATTCAGCCTTCAGCTATCAGCGGTTAGCCAAAATCCAAATACTGATGGCTGAGTGCTGAACACTGAGAGCTAGTTGATATGCTGCTCATGACGCTAAGGATCGCGCTGCGCGCGCTGGCGCGCAATAAGCTCCGCTCCTTTCTCACCATGCTCGGCATCATCATCGGAGTTGGGGCGGTTATTGCCATGGTGGCCATCGGAGAAGGCGCCAAGGCGCTGGTTCGGGCGCAGATTGCTAGTCTCGGAACCAATGTCCTGGTTATCGTCCCCGGCACCGTTACGCAAGGAGGAGTGCGGACGGGTTTCGGCGGCGTGCGGACGCTCTCGGACAGTGACGCCAAAGCGATCATGGAGGAGATCCCATCGGTGGCCTTGGCGTCTCCGGCCCTGAGGCAGGTCAACCAGATCGTGGCGGGAAATCTCAACTGGTCCACTGTGGTCCAAGGGGTTGCCCCGGAGTTCCAGCAGATTCGGGATTGGCAGGCGGAAGAAGGCCGGTTTATCAACCAGGCCGATGTGGATGGCGCCGCCAAAGTCGCTCTCATCGGGAAAAGTGTGGCGGACAACCTGTTTGGCAACGAAGATCCGATTGATGCAGTGATACGGATTAGGAAGATCCCATTCCGGGTCATCGGTGTACTGGGCGCGAAGGGTCAGACGGGGCAGGGAACGGACCAGGACGATGTCGTCATGATCCCTTATACGACGATGCAAAAGCGGATCATGCGCATCACTCATGTTCAAAGCATCGTGGTCTCCGCCGTTAGCGCAGAGAAGACTCAGGAGGCGCAGCAGCAGATCACCTCGCTCTTGCGCCAACGCCACAGGATCCAGCCCGATCAAGATGACGATTTCTTCATTCGCAATCTCTCCGACATCGCCGAGGCCGCTTCTAACTCGGCCAAGGTCATGGCCATTCTGTTAGGCAGCATCGCGTCCGTATCGCTCTTGGTGGGTGGCATTGGGATCATGAACATCATGCTCGTTTCGGTCACGGAGCGGACGCGCGAGATCGGGATCCGCATGGCTGTGGGTGCGCGGAGCCGGGATATCATGTATCAGTTTCTCGTTGAGGCGGTCGTGATGGCGGCGAGCGGCGGGCTAATCGGCATCCTTCTCGGTGTCGGGAGTTCGACGGTACTCAACCGCGTCGCCCAGTGGCCGACGCTGATCAGCCCGGAGATCGTCGCGTTGGCGTTCTTTTTCTCCGCTGCGGTGGGCGTGTTCTTCGGTTTTTACCCCGCTCAGAAGGCGGCCCACCTAGATCCCATCGAAGCGCTGCGCTACGAATAGATCCGCTTAGTCCTGCTGGGCAGGATTCGTAGCTCCGACTGCTAGCGCCCGCTCCGTTGCGACTTTCTGCCACTCCCGGAAAACCAGCGGCAGCGCCAAAGCCGCGCCGATCCCGTTAACTACCCATGCAATGTCCGAGCCTCCTCCCACCGGAATGAGAAGGCCAAGCCCGCCCATTCCAACCACTAGGCGCTGCAAAAAAGAGAGCTTTCGTACGAAGTATCCTTCCAGAGCCATGCCCAAAGCCCAGGTGCCAAAAACCGCTGTGACCACAGAGAGGGCAATTTCCCAGGACGGTCCGCGCAAAAGTAAAGCCGGAGAAAAGACGAAAAGAAAAGGGATGATATAGCCTAGAATTCCCAGCCGCACGCCGGCCCAGCCTGTCTGCATAGGATCGGTACCCGCTATGGCGGCTGCCGTATAGGTCGCAAAGGCCACCGGCGGGGTGATCACCGAGATGACGCCGAAGTAAAAGATAAAGAGGTGAGCGGCAAGAGGTACGATGCCAAGCTTTACCAAAGCCGGTGCCACGAAGATCGCGAGGAGAAGGTAGACCGCCGTAGTTGGCATCCCCATGCCCATGATGAGACCTACGATAGCTGTCATTACCAGAAGCAAAAACACATTAGCCTCGCCCATGATCGCCAGGGCCAACGATAGCTTGGCCCCCAGCCCGGTCCCCGTCATGACGCCGATGATGAAGCCCGCGCTAGCGAGGATCGCTGTAAGCTCCAGCAGAACGCGTCCGGTGTTTTCCAGGACCTGAAGGAAGTTACCGAGATTCTGGCGGACCTCTCGTTGAAAAAGCGCCGTCCCTAGAGCTGCCAGGGCGGCAAGAAGGGCAGATTTGGCCGGGGGTAAATAGATGATAAAAAGCGTGTACACCAAAACGAAAAGAGGCACCAGGACAAGCCAGCTCATCCTGAGAATGGGCCCCAGGGCTGGAATCTCTTCCGGAGCTAATCCTTTCAGCCCCTCTTTGCCTGCCTCCAAGTCTATTTGGATAAACAGGGCGGCGTAGTAGAGCAGCGCTGGCACTACGGCAGCCAAGGCCACGGCCGCGTAAGGAATTCCGAGTATGTCGGCCATGACGAAGGCGGCAACACCCATAACCGGCGGCATGATCTGGCCCCCCGTAGAGGCTACAGCTTCGACCGCTGCGGCCACATGAGGCTTGTAACCGGCTCGCTTCATCATGGGAATCGTGATGATCCCATCCACCGCCACATTGGCCACGGCGCTCCCCGAGATCGTCCCGAAAAGTGAACTCGCGACGACGGACACTTTCGCCGGCCCGCCGCGAAATCGCCCCATCGTGACTAGGGCAAAATCTGTAAAGAGTTTGCCCCCGCCGGTCGTAAACAGGATCTCGCCGAAGAGGACAAAGGCCGCCACCATCGTGGCTCCGACAGCTAAGGGAAGTCCGAGGAGGCTGTTCGCGTCCGTGTAAGAGAAGAAAATCAATCGCTCCCAGGACCAACCCCTGGCGCCAAAAAGACCGGGGATCAAATGGGAGAAGCGGGCGTAAAGAAAAAATAGGATCACTAAGAGGACCAGAGGCAAACCCAAGATGCGTCGGGTGGCTTCCAGAACTGCGCCGATGGCGATCACTCCGAGAATCAGCGCTGCCAGGTTAGACTCTCCTGAGAACATTAATTTGGGAAACTCCACCATCAGATAAAGGCCTCCGGCCAAACCTGCCAGTGCCGCTCCCGTGTCATACAGCGGGACCCGATCCCAGGGCCCGCTTTTGAAGGCAGGAAAGGTAACGAAGGCCGCAGCCAGAGCCAGGCCAAAAAACAAGCCTAAATATTGCTCCCGCACAATGCTGATGCCGAGGTAGGTGAGGGGATCGAGGACAGTCCAGACCCCGACAAGCGGGATCACGATCAAAAGCCAGCGCTGAACTAATCCTGCGGCCCCGCCGGGCCTCCGAAAGCGGGAAAGCGCTAATTGTGACCCTTCAATCATTGCGGGTTCCTCCTAAAGCTCAGTGCCGATAGAAAGGGTTCATCACTTACGTTCCAGGACTGCTAGCTCCTTAAGCATTCCCTCCTGGTGCTGCTCGAGCGCTGCTGTCCATGCACCAGCTTCCTTATAGAAGCGAGCTGCCCCCGGATGGAAAGGGATCGACTGTGGCACCACTACGCTCTCCCTTTTCCAATACCTCTTGAAGTCGGCGTGAATAGCGTGAGTCTCCTCTATTTTCTCCCACATGGCTTTAGCGACGGCATAGGCCACATCACCGGGCATATTTTTCGATACGCTGAGATTCATGTAGTGGGAAAGGAGACACGTGTCCTCCTTGAGCACGCCGTAACCCGCTGGGTGGACCGCCATCGTCACTCCCGGGATAAAGTCCGCCACTCGCTTCTTGCCCTCGGGAGAGCAATTCCCTTGGAGGAAGCGAATTCCAAACGCAGCGTCCAGCTCCCTTAGACGAGACACCGTCGGAGCGCCCGGGAACGTTGCGTCCACCCGCCCCTCCGCAAAGGCTGTCATGCCCTCATCGTTGCCGGGTACGGTAACCCTCGTATCCAGGTCCTTAGAGGTAAGCCCAACGCTACGGAGAATCGCCTCCGCGTTGATCATGTTGACAGGGATGCCGGCATAGCCCCACGCGATCCGCTTTCCCTTCAAGTCCGAGAGAGTCAACAGGTTGGAAGCCCTCCGCACGATGATGCCGGTGTTAAAAATCGGGACGGGCTGAACGGTCCGTAGCCAAGGACGGGGCCTGTCGTAGAGGGGCGCCAGACCACGGGAAGCATAGTAAGCATCAATCGTGGATAATGTCCCGAGATCGACTTTGCCCTCCTCCATGCGAGGGAGCCACACGACGGGTCCCCGAGTCGCTTCGACGGTCACTCGCATA
>JACPAM010000037.1 GCA_016180805.1 Deltaproteobacteria bacterium
CCGACATTGATGACGGCCACGCCCCCGATGAGCTTAGCGAGTCGCTCCTGGAGTTTTTCGCGATCGTAGTCCGAGGTCGTCTCCTCTATCTGGGCGCGGATCTGCTTGATCCGGCCTTCGAGGTCAGCCTTTTTCCCGGCACCGTCGACGATGGTGGTGTTGTCTTTGTCCACCACGATCCTCTTTGCCCGGCCAAGATCGTGCAGCGTGACATTCTCAAGCTTGATGCCGAGCTCCTCGGCAATGACCTTGCCGCCGGTCAGAGTGCCAATATCTTCCAGCATCGCCTTTCTTCGGTCGCCGAAGCCAGGCGCCTTTACTGCTACGCACTGGAGCGTTCCGCGGAGCTTGTTCACAACCAAGGTCGCCAGGGCCTCACCTTCGATATCCTCAGCAATGATGAGAAAGGGTTTGCCGGTTTTGGCGATCTGCTCTAGGACCGGGAGGAGATCCTTCATCGTGCTGATTTTCTTCTCGTTGAGCAGGAGGTAAGCATCCTGGATGACACACTCTCCGCGATGACTTCCCCAATAGTCGAGTCGTTGTTGGCGGCGATGGTGCCTACCTGAGCGATCTCCTTTGGGTCTTTGGTTGGCTTGGACAAATTCTTGAGTTCCTCAACCACTGCCACGACCGCCTTGTCAATCCCGCGCTTGAGGGCCATGGGGTCATGGCCAGCCGCTACCATTTTGACACCCTCGGAGAATATCTGGCGGGCTAAAACTGTGGCCGTCGTGGTGCCGTCGCCCGCGACATCGGAGGTTTTGCTTGCCACCTCCTTCACCATCTGCGCGCCCATGTTCTCGAATTTGTCTTCGAGTTCGATCTCTTTGGCCACGGTTACACCATCTTTGGTCACGTTGGGTGCCCCGAAGGATTTATCCAGGACCACATTGCGCCCCTTGGGCCCTAAGGTCACGGTCACCGCATCCGCCAGGAGATTGACCCCCCGAAGGATGGCCTCCCGTGCGTCGCGATCGAATTTAATGATCTTTGCTGCCATCTCGATTCCTCCTACCTGTTGTACGTTTATTTGTTTTCGATCACGCCGAGGATGTCCTCCTCGCGCATGATCAGGTGCTCTTCACCATCGATGTTGATTTCTGTGCCCGAGTATTTTCCGAACAGCACGCGGTCATTGACCTTGACATCCAGCGGAGTGATCTTCCCGTCTTCGTTGACCTTTCCTTTCCCGACCGCAACGACCCGACCTTCTTGCGGCTTCTCCTTGGCGGTGTCCGGAATAATGATACCCCCTTTGGTTTTCTCTTCCTCTTCGATTCTCTTGACGATGACGCGATCCTGCAGCGGCCTGATCTTCACTGCCTTCCTCCTTTCGGCTTTTTCGGTAAGTTATTGAAATTTAAAGATTATAATGACCGGCGAGCGGCGCTGACTCAAGGAACGATAGTGCATAAGGCTGTAATATTTAAGCACGAATTTTCCGCTGTCAAGCCGCCGTTTGCGTCCCCGGCTCAAGCGCCAAAAAGTGAATCCCGCCCGACGGGCCGAACATTAAGTCCTGTGTTTCTTGCTTTCCTCCTCGAAGTACTTCCGGTAGAGCACGTCCCATTCCCGGCTGCCCGGGGGTACGTGGCGGGAAAGGGACTCGATTTTCTTGCGCACGGTTTCATCCACTCGCCCTTCGGGGCCGAAGAACTCGCGCAGCACCCGCTTGGTCTCCGCCAGGACTCGGCCCTCGCTCGGGAAATCTGCCAGGTCATTCTTCCACAGGCCGTCGAGGATGATATGCGCGAGATGGGAGATGCGGTCCTCGGAGAGCCTGCTCACAATATAAATCCTCTCTTCTGCGCCAGCTTCTGCTTGATCAGGACGAACATCTTGTAGGGGTCCATCTCCCTGACCCCTTTCACTTGCCCGCCGTGGGAGGCTAACATCTTGCGCGCCTCCTCCTCAATGGCCTCCTCCTCCTGAAAATTTCGCGCTACGATCTCCTTGATCGTGGTTCGAATTGTGTCCTCTCGGGCTTTAGCGACCATCAGGTCATTCGCCCGATAGGTCTTCATCAGTTGCTCCACCAGCCGCTCGATCTGCTCAGGTTTAACTTTCATGAGCTGTGGAAAAGCCTGTGGATAATCTCGGGACGACCCTGTGAACAGGTACAGAGCAAGCTGTTGGGGTCTTGTGTGATTCTTACCGGTCCCTGAGCGCGATGTCAACCGGTGAAAATCGTCCGCGGAAGGCCGTTTCGGTGCGGCGAGCCGTCACCAGCCGGAAAAACCGCTTGTGCTGTCAAGCCCTTTTTGAGAAGATGCCCAGTGGCTCAGCCGCCCAGGGCGAGGGGCCGAATACCGTGAAGGCAGCTTATCCACAACCCGCAGAATACGAACCCTGGAGGGGCCGCCTTTTGAGGCGGGAGGAGACGTTTGCCGGTACATAAACCGCGTCCGTTACAACCGGGACAAACCATTGGTGTTGTTGCTACCGCAGGCTGCGTGGACGGAGACCGACTCGAGACGGGCGTGGAGGCGATCCGGCGGGCCGGTTTCAAGGCGGAGCTGGCTCGCGCGATCCGGGAGCGCAAAGGCTATTTGGCGGGAGCCGAGGCAGAGCGCGCGAAAGCGCTAGCGGAATTCTTCCGCCGCGACGATATCAGCGCGGTCTTTTGCGCCCGCGGCGGCTTCGGCTCGATCCAGCTTCTCTCTCACCTCGACGCTCGCGTCATTGCGCGCCATCCGAAAATTTTCGTTGGCTATAGCGACGTGAGCATTCTGCTCAACTGGTTGCTCGGGCGGTGCGGGATGGCGACGTTTCATGGCCCGATGGTGGCGATGGACCTGGCTCAGGGGCTCGCCCGGAGGAGCGCGGATTTTTTTTGGGGGACGCTCTCCGGTAAAAAGCGCACCTGGGAGGTGAAAGTGGATCGGGTGGTTCGCACGGGAAGGGCGGAAGCCGGGATGATGGGCGGGTGCCTTTCGATCTTGGTCACTACCCTCGGCACACCGTTTGAGATCGACACCGCCGGTAAGCTCTTATTTCTTGAGGATGTTGGCGAGAAGCCGTATCGAATCGAACGGATGCTGACCCACCTGCGCATGGCGGGTAAGCTTGACGCCCTTGCCGGTCTGGTCTTGGGGAGCTTCACCGACTGCGAAGGGGAGGGAGAGCGGGGAGTGGGAGAGATCGTTCAAGAATTTTTTCACGATGCGCCCTATCCAGTAGTCGCAGGATTCCCCGCCGGTCACGGCGAGGAAAATTTCATTCTCCCGTTCGGCGTGAAAATGGCCCTTGACGCAGGCAATGGAATCCTTTCTCTGTTAGAATCTCCTGTGGCTTAAATGAAAGCAAAATGCAAAGCGCAAATTGAAAAATGACCGTTTAGTGGTCACCCTAGTCACTTTTACACTTTGCAATTTTCATTTTGAATTATGTTGGTTTTTAATGCCGTGGAAGAAGCCTTCAATGAGGCCGTGGCTCAAGGAGTCTTTCCGGGAGCGGTGGTTCTCGTCGCGAAGGGCGATGAGATCGCGTTCGAGCGCGCCTTCGGTTGCCGCTCCCTGGCGCCGGAGAAGACCCCCATGCAGTCGGACACGATCTTCGACCTGGCCTCGCTCACGAAACCGCTCGCAACCGCCATCGCGATGATGCTGCTCGTGCGCGAGAAGAAGATCCGGTTAGAGGATCGGGTGACGCGCTTTTTCCCCAACTTCGGCGTGTTCGGCAAGACCCATGTGACCTTCCGCCATCTGTTAGCGCACTGCTCCGGGCTTCCCGCCTGGAAACCCTACTACGAAGACATCGTGAAGGGCGAGAAAGACGGGAGAATCAATTTCGTGGCCAGCCGGGCGGCTAAGAGTTATGTGTTTGAGTGCATCCACCGCGAAAAACCGATCGCGCTGCCGGGGATTCAGAGCCTGTACAGCGATCTTGGGTTCATGCTTCTCGGCGAGGTCGTCGAGGAGATCAGCGGCTGGACGCTCGATCGCTACTGCCAGGATAAAATTTTTAAGCCCACGGGGCTTCGTTCGACCTCGTTCGTCGACCTGACCCAGCTTCGCATGCGCCGCTTGCAGCCTGCCAAGGAGATGATAGCTCCGACGGAGAACTGCGTATGGCGGAAGAAAATGCTTTGCGGCGAGGTCCAGGACGACAATGCCTATGCCATGGGCGGGGTCGCGGGCCATGCGGGGCTGTTTTCCTCGGCGCGGGACATTCACTCGCTGCTGCGCCGACTCAAACGGTGCTTGCGGGGAGAAGACCCGTTTGTGCCGGCGCCTTTGGCGCGGGAGTTCTTCACCCGAGACCAGACGGTCACGGGGTCGACCTACGCCCTGGGTTGGGACACCCCGTCGGCGGAGAATTCCTCGGGCGGGACCCATTTTTCACCCTCCTCCGTCGGTCATCTGGGCTTCACCGGGACTTCCGTCTGGTGGGACCAGGAGAAAGACTGCCACGTTATTCTTCTCTCCAACCGGGTGCATCCGTCGCGGGCGGGCGATAAGATCAAAAGCTTTCGCCCCCATATCCACGACCTGATCATGAAGGCGCTTTTCGAATGAGCCGTGAGCTCTCCCCCGGCGCTCACATCCACCTGATCGCGATCAGCGGCGTTGGAATGGCGTCCCTAGCCGGCCTCCTGAAGTCTCAGGGATACCGGATTTCGGGCTCGGACCAAAACACATATCCTCCCATGAGCATCTACCTCGAACGGCTAGGGATCCCCGTCTACGCCGGGTACAGTGAAAGGCACCTCGTGGAGACCCCCGACTTGGTCGTGATCGGAAATGCCGTCTCCCGGGAAAATCCCGAGGCGCAGGCGGCTTTGAGTCGTGGAATTCCCTATCTTTCGTTTCCGCAGGCTCTGGGCAAATTTTTGATCGGCCCCAAGAGGTCCATTGTCGTTGTGGGCACCCATGGAAAGACCACGACGACGGCGCTTTTAGCCTGGGTGTTGAGCTGCGCGGGCGCGGATCCGAGCTTCTTTGTTGGCGGCGTGCCGCTCAACTTTGCCACCGGGTTTCAGCAGGGCTTGGGCGACTGGGTGGTGCTCGAGGGGGACGAATACGACAGCGCGTTTTTCGACAAGGGACCCAAGTTCCTCCATTACAGGCCTCATCTCGTGATTCTTACAAGCGTTGAATTCGACCACGCGGACATCTATCGCGACCTGGAGCATCTCAAAGATTCTTTTTGCCGGCTTGTGGAGCTTATCCCCACGCAGGGCGCGCTTTGGGTGTGCAACGAGTACGAGGCGGCAAGGGAGGTCTGCCGGCAGGCCCCCTGTCGTGTCATCTTCTATGGGGAGGGGGAACCGAAGGGGTGGGAGGCTAAGGTCCTGCGGGCCGAGCGCGGGAAGACCTATTTCGAGCCTCGTTACCATGGGAAATCAGACGGGACGGTCGCGATGCCCCTGTTGGGTCGCCATAACGTCACGAACGCGCTTGCGGTTTACGCGTTGTGTCGCGATCTCGGAATCAACGCGAAGGATCTGCACGATGCCATGGCGTCGTTTTCGGGTGTAAAGCGCCGGCAGGAAATAAAGGGCACGGTCGGCGGCATCACCGTGATCGATGATTTTGCCCATCATCCCACGGCCGTCCGGGAGACGATTGGCGCGGTGAGGTCAGGTTATCCCGGGCAGAGACTCTGGGCGATTTTTGAGCCCAGAAGCAACACGAGCCGGCGGCGGATTTTTCAGCGCGAGTTCTCTTTCGCCTTGAGTGATGCCGATCGCGTGGTGGTGGCGGGGGTGTATCAACCCGAGCGCATCCCCGAGGGCGAGCGCCTCTCCCCCGCGGCGATCGTCGATGAGATCAACCGGTTGGCTTCGGACCACCGAGCCGTGTTCATCGAGAGGGCGAGTGAGATTCCGGATTACGTGGCCGGGCACGCCCGCGCCGGTGACGTGATACTGGTTATGTCCAACGGCAGCTTCGACGGCGTCCAGGAAAAAATCCTGATAGAGTTGCAACGGAAAGGGTTTTAGCTTTGCCAACTCCGCTAGAAGGGCGTAAGTATACACCGTGAGCAATGGCCCCAAGGTCAGCAATCCAACAAGTCCGAGGTCGGACCTGCCGGCAGAGGTGCTTCTTCTACTGCGGGGGGGCGTTCTTTGACGCAAGTTCAACTCCGGTAGCTTATCGTCTTCGAGACAAACGCAACACACAGGATGACCCATTGGATGAGCACATCCATAAAGACGGGGCGAACCGGAGCCGGCCCATGCTCATTTTTGCTAACTTAGCAGGAGGTGAGCTGTGAAGCGGTTGCAAATTCTCGTTGCCAGCATCTTGGGGTTGCTTGTTCTGACGCTTTGGAGTGGCTTGGTGTCAGCCGCCGCTGTGGACGAGCTGGTAGCAGCGGCGAAGAAAGAGGGGACTCTCGACGTGTACGCGCCATCCGGCTTGACTCCCCTGGGAGTTCAGGCACTAACTGAAGCGTTCAACAAAAAGCACAACCTCAGCATCAGGGTGAATTATACCCCTGGGCATAATTTCACGGGGGATGTCGGGAAGATGGTCGGCTTCGCGGCTGCTGGCATGGCACCGGAATGGGACCTGATGGTGATCCATGATGCCGGCCACGCCACATTGTGGCGCAGGAAACTTCACAAGCCATTAGAGTACGGAAAACTGGGCGTCAATCCGGAAATGATCCACTATGACAACGGCACGGTCACGTTCGCGAACCAGTTTGCCCTGCCTGCTTATAACAACAAGGCATTGCCTGCCAAGGACGCTCCCAAGAGCTGGGAGGATCTTCTGGACCCCAAGTGGAAGGGAGGCAAGCTCGGTATATCTAACGCAGTCCACCATTTGGCCCGGCTTGCGACTGTGTGGGGAGAGACGAAAACGACGGAGTTTGTAAGAGCCTTGGCCAGGCAGCAACCTTTCCTGGGCACGCTTCCGGCGCTCTCCACGCGCCTCGAAATGGGAGAGATCCACGTCGCCTTCACGCTTCTTGATAGTTTCATCCACAGAGCTAAGGCTGCGGGTGCACCGATCGTTTTTGCCGAAGGGATTGAGCCGGTGATCTCCCCGGCGTTGCACGCCGGCGTGCTCAAGGGCGCCCTCCACCCCAACGCGGGGCATCTCTTTACTGCTTTTCTTTCAACCCCGATAGCTCAAGAAATCTGGGAAAGGTACGAAGGCCAAAGCTCTGCCTTGATTCCTGGGACTAAAGGCTACAAGTACGCCCAGGGCAAAAAGGTCCTGTACATGACCCAACACCAAACCGAGATGATGGACAGACTCACGAGAGAGTACGGTAAAATCCTTGGCTTCACGAAGTAGTGGGCATTCAAAGGCGTAATTCAGGAGGATCAAGTTATGAAAAAGGGGTTCTTGTTTGCTCTCGTGCTCTCTTTGGCGCTGATCTCCCCGCACTCCCCTGCGCGAGCCCAGGTTTTCCGCATCGGTTACACCTCTAAAGTCTTGTTCTATCTTCCCCTCTTTGTGGGATGGAAGAAAGGCTTTTATCAAGCCGAGGGGCTGCGCGGAGACGTCGTTCAGATGTTCAGCGGCGGCGTGCATATCCAGGCTTTAGCCACGGGTGAGCTGCACTTTGGCACGTTCAATCCCGACAGCATCATTCTGTTCAATGAGAAGGGGGGCAACCTCAAGATCATAGCCGGTGTTGCTAACGCGGCTCCCTATCTGCTGATCGGGGGGAAGAAATTTAAGCGGGTGGAGGATCTCAGAGGGGAGAAGCTTGGGGCTTCGGCGCTCAGAGGGGGCACCGGTTCGCTCCTCACGGCATACCTGAGGGCCAAGGGGTTAGTTTATCCGCGCGACTACGCCATTGTGGTCATCGCCGGGGGAACTCCAGCCTTCCTCTCTGCTCTGGAAAGCGGCGCGATAGCCGGAGCGGTTTTGGGCATACCTTTCTCCGACATGGCTCTTGACCGCGGGCTCAACTCACTTGGGGACGTGCTGGAGGTGCTTCCCAGGTATCAGTTCAATGCCATCAACGTGGATCCGGCCTGGGCGGAGAAAAACCGCGCCGCGGTGGTTAAGGTCCTCAAGGGGCATATACGGAGCCAGCGGTGGATTTATGAGCATGCGGAGGAGGCTGCGCAACTGCTCACCAGCGAAATGGGGGTGAAGCCGCCCTATGCCCGCAGGGGGATAGACTATTTCACGAAGAACAGGGTCTTCCCGCCAGACGGCTCTGTGACGCTTGAAGGGTTGACGGTGAACCTGCAGGTGCTAGCGAGAGACGGTCTTTTGAAAGAGCCTCTACCCGCCCCGGAGAAGTACGTGGATCTTAGCTACCTTAAGCAGGCCCAGAAAGAGCTCGGCATGTAAGGAGGCAGAAAGGTCTCATTGGGGCTGGCTTCGTGTGGATGGTCTCAAGAGATCAGGCCCGTTTCCTTGTATGCATAAAGCGCGCCTGGATGCAGCGACACGCCCCCCATTTCCAGGGCGGCTGGCCCCTTGGAACGCAGGGGATCGTAGAGATCGGCCAGCCCCTTGAACAGGGGATTCATGCGGGCGAGCGTGTCGGCGTTTTCGATCATGGTCTTGACTACGGCACGGACGGCGTCCGCGCCTACTCTTTCGTGGGTCACCACAACGTTGACTACGGCGACCTGGGCAATGTCCTCCTCAATGCCGCGGAACGCCCCTCTTTTCATCGTGATGCGCCGGTAGAAGGACACTTCGGAGAGAACCTTCTCGATCTGCCCTTGGGCATACGGAATGGCACGAACCTCAACGCGTTCGCTGAGGTTGGTCATTACCGCATTAGGAATCGGGGGTTGAAACTGGGCGTCGATTTCTCCTGCGACCAGGGCGTCGGCTCCTTGGGGGAAGTCGAGGTAGAAAGGGGTGAAATCGCTCGACGAAATTCCCAACGCGTCGAAGATCGTCTCCACATGCTTGGCCATGCCGCTTCCTTTCGGTCCTACGGCGACGCGCCTACCTTTGAGGTCGGGAATATCCTTGATGCCGGAGCGGGCGAGCGCGATGAAGAAAATCGGACCCGCATTCGCTGGCGATGCCATACGCAGTGCGATCTTGTGGTCGAAAGGCGGGCTGCCGTTCTTGGCCAGGCCGATCCAGTTCGAGGCCATGAAGCCGAATTCAATCTCACCCCTATCGAGCCGATTGGCATTGTCCACGCTCGCCAGGTTTGTCTCGATCACCTTCACTTCACCGACCAGGCCACTACGGGTGACGAGTTCCGCGATAGCTGCACCTTGGGTGTAGAATGTGCTCCCTGCGGTGGATGTGCCGATTCTCAAAGCCAT
>JACPAM010000038.1 GCA_016180805.1 Deltaproteobacteria bacterium
GGGGGCTACCATGGCGGTATCGACGTGTCGCTGGCCGAAGGAACTCCTCTTCTGGCCTTGGCAGCAGGCACGGTGGTGAGCAAGGGCGAAGGTGGACAGATGGAAGTGATCTACCACGAAGCCGCCGCCAAGGCCCAGGAATCAGAGGTTACGATCCCTTATGTGACCACCGATGGTCGGATCTGGCCGGAGGGCATGCGTGTCGTGTGGCCGGTTGCTTGCCAGCCGAAGTAGCCAACTCAATGAGGGAATCCCCCCACCTTATCCTTGGCTCTACTTCGAAAACTGCGGTGAGACAGCTCCTCGGCGGCCGGGCCATCAGACCGCGGTTGATGGACTAAGCTCCCTCGGGAAGCGCGCTCTCGGCTGCGGCCGACGGGTTTGTGCCATGAGTCGTGCCGTCTGTAATCGGACGTCCGCAGCCTCGCTCGCGCTGCCCTCGGTCGCGGACAAGCACATCCGCGGCCTTCCTCCTCGTCCCCCTCGGGCTTGGAACACCTTTCTTCTTGACAATCCCACCTGACCGCCCTTATCCTATGAAAACATTGATGTTTCCAATGGGGGCCGGACGTCCATGGACACAGAAGGCTTCGACAGCAAGACGGTGAGCCGCATCGTCGGGGTGAGCCTGCGCCAGATCCAATACTGGGACGAGCGTGGGTTCATCCGCCCGTCGGTCCGGCTCGCGGAGGGCAGGGGCACGAAGCGGCTCTATTCGTACTCGGACCTGGTGCAGCTTAAGGTCGTCAAAGATCTTCAGAGCCACGGTCTCAGCCTGCAAAAGATTCGCCGTTGTCTACGTTATCTGAAGCGCTATTTCCCGGAGATGGCGCGGCCGCTGGGCTCGCTCAGATGCCTCACCGACGGCGACAGGCTCTTCGTTCTCACCAGCGACAAGAACAGGATCCTCGACGTTATGAATCGCCAGTTCGTCTTCTCCCTGGGGATCGGCCATCTCGTGCGCGAGCTCGACGGGGAGGTGAAGCGGCTCGGCGGGCGCAGGCGGCAGCGGGCCGTTCGCCTTCAGCGCCGGGTCGAAGACAAGGGAGCAGCTTCCGCTTAGACTCTTTTTTCTATGGAGGAGATCAAACTCACTCCGATGATCCGCCAGTACCTCGACATCAAGGAGAGGTACCGGGACGCGATTTTGTTCTTCCGGCTCGGCGATTTCTACGAGATGTTCTTCGAAGACGCCGAGAAAGCCGCGAGGCTGCTCGACATCGCGCTTACGTCCCGCAATCGGCATGAAGAGTCGCCCGTTCCCCTATGCGGCGTTCCGTATCATTCGGCGGCCCCTTACATCGGGAAGCTTCTGGAGGCTGGCTACAAAGTCGCCATCTGCGAGCAGGTGGAAGATCCGAAGAGCGCCAAGGGCGTGGTGCAGAGGGAGGTGGTCCGGGTCGTTTCGCCGGGGACGATCACCGACGAGGAAGGCCTGGATGCCCGGGACAACAACTTTCTGGTCGCGGTGGCCGGTGGGGAGACCGATTACGGCCTGGCGGTCACCGACGTTACCACGGGAGAGTTTCGCTTCACGCGCTCAGAAAATCGCGCCGCCCTGATCGATGAGCTGGCACGCATCGAGCCGCGCGAAGTCATCCTCGCGGAGGGAGAGCGACCGCTAGGCACCGCGCTGGGCGCGGAATTCCCCAGGGTGCACTGGAGTTTCGTTTCGGAGAGATTCTTTTCTCGGTCTGCTGCCGAACGGCTGCAATCCCTTCGATTGTGGTCCGGGGAAGGCGACGAGGAGTGGGAGTCGGGCGTTCGCGCCGCCGCCTCGATTTTAACGTACGTGGAGGAGAATCTGCCGGAAGTTCGAGCGCTTCTACGCGAGCTTCAACCTTACTCCTCCTCCCATTATCTCATGCTCGACGAGACCACGCGGCGCAATCTCGAGCTGCTGCGGGACCTTCAGGGGGAAGCTAAGGGATCCCTGCTCGGAGTTTTGGATTATACGCTGACGCCCATGGGCGCCCGGCGCCTGCGCCAGTGGATTCTCTATCCCCTCTTGGACGAGGGCGCGATCCGCGAGCGCCACGACGGGGTGGAGGAGGTGGTAGAAAACTACCAGGGCCGTCAGGAGCTGCGGTCATTGCTTAAAGGGGTTCAGGATCTGGAGCGCCTGGGAGGAAGGGTCGTCTCCGGGAGCGCCCGGCCGCCGGATCTCGTGGCCCTGAAAGAGAGCCTGCGCTCGTTGGGTCCGCTGCGGGAGCGGCTTCGGGGTTTGGAGGCGAAGATTTTTGGCGCGCTCGGCGCCGGATTGTGGGACATTCCCGAGGTTGTCGAGCTGGTTGAGCGGGCGATCGTCTACGATCCCCCGCCGACCTCGAAAGAGCGGGGGATCATCCGCGACGGATACCATCGCGAGCTCGACGAGATCCGCGGCGTGCAGAAAGACGCCAAGGCGTGGATCGCCAGATTCGAAAACAGCGAGCGGAAGCGAAGCGGAATTCAGTCGCTGAAGGTCCGTTACAACAAGGTATTCGGCTATTCTATCGAGGTCACGAAGGCCAACTTGAAGCTCGTCCCGCCTGACTACATCCGCAAGCAAACCCTGCTAAACGGCGAGCGCTTTATTACTCCCGAGCTCAAGGAATACGAAGCCAAGGTCTTAACCTCCGAGGAAGAGATCGGGAAGCTCGAAGCGGCTATCTTCGCCGAAGTCCGGGAGAAGGTGGCGGTCTATTACGGGAAGATCAGGGAGACCAGCCACGCTTTAGCCACGCTCGACGTCCTGATTTCGCTGGCCGAGGCGGCCAGCTCCTGTCACTTCGTCCGTCCCAAAGTGGATTCCGATGCGGTCATCACCGTCCGCGCAGGGCGCCATCCGGTGGTGGAGCAGGCGATGGGAAGGGGCGCTTTCGTCCCGAACGATTGCCATCTGGATCCGGAAGCGCAGCAGATCCTGATCCTGACCGGGCCGAACATGGCTGGAAAGTCTACCTACATGCGTCAGGTTGCCCTCATCGTTATCCTGGCTCAGATGGGAAGCTTCGTGCCTGCCGCCGAGGCTCGGATCGGCCTGGTCGACCGGATTTTTACGCGGATCGGCGCAACCGACTCTCTGGCTCGCGGGGAGTCCACGTTCATGGTGGAGATGAGAGAAACCTCGCAGATCCTGCGCCACGCAACCGGCAGGAGTCTCATCCTGTTGGACGAGGTCGGGCGCGGCACCAGCACGTTTGACGGCATCTCGATTGCCTGGTCGGTCGGGGAGTATCTGCACGATGGGCCGACGCGCCCGCGGACGCTGTTTGCGACGCACTACCACGAGCTCACCGATCTAGCTCTGACGAAAGAGCGCGTGAAAAACTTTCATTTTTCCGTCAAGGAATGGAAAGGAGACGTCATTTTCCTGCGCAGCCTGACGGAAGGGGCCTCGAGCCGAAGCTACGGCATCCATGTCGGTCGCTTGGCCGGCCTGCCGGCGGCGGTGGTTCAAAGGGCGAAGGAAATTCTCAAAAATCTCGAGGGCGGAGAGCTCGACGAGAGGGGTCGGCCTCGGCTTGCGGGCCGGGAGGCCGGCGAGGGTCCGGCGCAGATGACGTTGTTCGGCGCGGCGGATCAAAGATTGCGCGAGGAGCTCAGGAATACCGACGTAACCACGCTGACGCCGGTCGACGCGTTGAATCTCCTCTACCGGCTGACCGAAGAGGCGAAAAAGGAGGCTGGTTGAGTTCCATGCCGGGGCCAAGCTGCGCAAAGATTCTGTTGCAAGTCGTGGCCCTTGCCTGGACGCTGCTCCTGACGCCGGCCGCGGGCGAGCAGGGCGCGCAAGCGGCCAAGGCGCGAAAAAATATCACCTCTCTTCTGACGCGCATTCGCCACACTTCCTCGCAGAGCTATACGCGCGTCACCATGGAGCTTTCGACCGAGGTTCCCTACGAAATCCACTTTCTCAAAGAGGATGCCAGCCGCCAGCTCCCGCCCAGGCTGTATGTGGATTTGCTGCAGACCCGCCTGCGCATGGACCCCACCCAGCCCATCGTGGTGCAGGATCGGTTGTTGCGCCAGGTTCGGGTCGGCCAGTTCGCGCCCGGCGTGGTGCGGGTGGTGCTGGATCTGAGAAGCGTCAGCAGCCACCGTGCTTTCCTCCTTCCCGATCCCTCTCGGTTGGTTGTCGATATCAACGCGGGCGCGAACGGCAGGGAGACGGCCGCCTTAGAAAAGCCGCGCGGCCTGCCTCCGCCGCCCAAACCCAAGGTGCCGGCTCCCGGCTTGCGCAAGATCGTGTTGGACCCGGGCCACGGGGGCAAAGACCCCGGCGCGATCGGAGTCGGAGGTGTGGCGGAAAAGGACATCGTTTTGAGCCTCGCCAAGAAGCTGGCGAAAAAACTCAAGCAGGAGATGGGAGTGAAGGTGGTGCTCACGCGCCAAGACGACACCTTTATTCCGCTCGAAGACCGGACCGCTATCGCCAATGCCGAGGAGGCCGATCTTTTCGTCTCCCTGCACGTCAACGCAAGCCCCAATGCCAATTTGAGAGGAATGGAAACCTATTACCTGGACAACACGAACGATGAGGCCTCGATTCTGCTGGCGGCGAGGGAAAACGGCACGTCGCGGCGGAACATCTCCGATCTCCAATTCATCTTGAGTGACCTGACCCAAAACTCAAAGCTCGAGGATTCGGTCACGCTCGCCCACCGGATTCACAGCTCCCTTGCCTCTCACATGGGCCAGCGCTATGGTGACGTGAAAGACCTCGGCGTGAAGAAGGCTCTGTTCTACGTCCTGGTCGGCGCCAGAATGCCCAGCGTGCTGCTGGAGATGTTTTTCATTACGAACAAGCACGAAGGGCGGGCCCTGGCGCAGAAGGCCTACCAGGACGCGATCGTGGAAGGATTGTTCCAAGGGATCAAGAAATATCAGGAGAGCCTTGTGGTGGTGAAAAATCTGTAAATCGATAAGGGATCCATGGATGCGGCTGCGATTTCCAGTTCGCTCTTAGAGGAGTTGAGTCCCGATGGCGACCTCGCCCGGGGAGCGCGGGCCTATATTCAGAGAGGCCGAAGCCTGCTCTTCGAGCGGCACCGGGCTGGGGCCGGCGGAGCCGAAATCGTTTCCGCGTATACGACGATGGTGGATCATCTGATCTGCCATCTGTTCGAAGTCGCCAGCCGCGATTTTACTAGCCGTTACCCGAGTCTGAACCCGCGCTGTACACTCATCGCCCAAGGAGGCTACGGCCGGCGGGAGCTCAATCCCTACTCGGACATCGATCTGCTTTTCCTCCACACCTGGAAGCCTAACGCGTACGTGGAATCGGTGGCGGAGAAGATTCTCTACACCCTGTGGGATGCGGGGCTGCAGGTCGGGCACGCGACGCGGAGCGTCGCCGAGTCGATCCGGCTCGCCGGCCGCGACATGAAAGTGAAGACCGCTCTGATCGATGGCCGCTATCTGTGCGGGGATGCGGCTCTATACGGGGAGCTTGTGAAGGCGGTCGAGGAGGGCTTGCTCAAGAAGAGCCAGGACCGCTTCGTGCGGGAAAAGCTGGAGGAGAACCGGCTTCGGCACGATCGCTACGGCGGCTCCGTATACCTGTTAGAGCCGGATATCAAGGATGGAGAGGGGGGGCTCCGGGATATCCAAACGGCTTTTTGGATTGCCAAGGTGAAGCATTTCGTGAAAGACCTCGACGATTTGGTACTTCACGGCATCCTCCAGCCGCGAGATCTTACCGAGCTCAAAGAGGCGCAGGATTTTCTCTGGCGCGTGCGCAACGAACTCCATTTCTCCTCCGGCAAGCACCAGGATCAGCTCACCTTCGAGCGGCAGGAAAAGGTCGCCAAGGCGCTCGGTTTCAAAGACGAGGGCGGGCTCAAGGCGGTGGAGGCGTTCATGCGGAGCTACTACTTGCGCGCCTCAGAGGTCAATCGCATCACTTCTTTGGTCATCCATCGGTCGATCGACGGCTCGGTGTCGGGTCAGGTCAAGACCCGCCCAGGCGGGAGGGAGATCCGCGAAGGCGTGCTCGTCGGTCGGGGAGTCCTCTGGGTCTCCGGGCCGGAGATCTTCCGGCACGATCCCAAAAACCTCATCACGATTTTCGCCGACGCGCAGCGCTACCGCGCCACGCTCAGCCACGAAACGCACGAGCATATCCGCGGGCATCTCGGCCTCATCGACGAGCGCCTGCGCCGCGCGCCCGAGGTCGCCTCGATTTTCCTTGGGATCCTCAAGTGGAAGTCGCGCGTTCACGAGACGCTGTACGAGATGCACCGCTGCGGCGTGCTGGGAGCTTTGATCCCGGAGTTTGGGCGGCTCCTGTGCATGGTTCTTCACGACCTCTACCACATCTACACGGTGGATCAACACTCGCTCCACCTGGTTATGGAGCTCGAGCGTGTGCGGGCGGGAGAGTTCAGGGAGACGATGCCGCTGCTCACCCAGTTGGCGCGGGAAGTGGAAAAGATTGAGGTCCTCTATTTGGGCCTTCTTTTTCATGACATCGGCAAGGGCTACGGCGGCGGACATTCCGAGCGCGGCGCCCGCATGGCCATGCGCATCGCGCGCCGGTTCAGGCTCAACGCCGACGAAACCGCGCAGCTTGTTTTTCTCGTTCGCTACCATCTGCTCTTCGCTCACACGGCCTTCCGCCGTGACCTGGATGACGAAAAGACCGTCGTTGATTTCACCCGCACCATGGGAACGATCGGCAATCTCAAGATGCTTTATCTACTTACCTACGCGGATCTTCGCTCGGTCGGTCCGGATGTGTGGAACCACTGGAAGGCCTCGCTGCTGGAGGAGCTCTACCTCAAGACCCTGGAACTTCTGGAGGGTATCGAGAAGGGGGAGGTTGCGCGGGAGGATCGCCGCTCGCGGACGCGGCGCATCCAGGCCCGGCTGAAGCGCCGGCTGCGGCGTCGCTTTGCTCCGGAGCGGGTGCGGGCGTTCTTCGATTTCATGCCGGACAGGTATTTCCTTACCACGCCCGAGGATGACGTGCCTCAGCATTTCGAGCTGATCGAGCAGTTCTCCGATCAGGTCTTTTTGAGCACTGTGCGCCATTTTCCCGAGCGCGGATTCAGCGAGATCGTGATCTGCGCCAAAGATCGTCCCGGCCTGTTCGCGCGCATCACGGGAGTCCTCGCCGCTCACGGGTTGGATATACTGAGCGCGCGCATCACCACCCGCAAGGATGGCATCATCCTGGACGTCTTTCGCATCTCCCACGCGGGGGGAGCGGAGGCGGTAATGGACGCGCGCAAGTGGGGACGGGTCCATGCGACGTTGGAGGGCGTGCTGAGCGACTCGGTCGATGTGGCGCGTCTGGTCGAGGAGTCGAAACGGGTTTCGCTTTATCGCCGGCCACCACCGAAAGTCCCCACCGTCATCCGGATCGACAACGAGGCCTCGGACGATTTCACTGTGGTCGAGGTCTATACCCAGGACCGGATCGGCGTGTTGTTCGCGATCACCTACGCGCTGCACCAGTTGGGACTCTCCATCTATCTCGCCAAGATATCGACCAACGTCGACCAGGTCGCGGATGTCTTTTACGTTGCCGATGAGCGCGGTGCCAAGGTTTGCGATGCGGGCCAGTTGGAAACGATCCGCGCCACTCTTTACCAGAGTCTCGTAGCGGAGGATGAAGGAGCAGCTCAGCAAGCGCATTGACGCCTTTCTCGCGATGCTTGCGGCGGAGAAGGGATTGTCCCGCAACACGCTGGAGGCCTACAGCCGTGACCTCAACCGGACAGCCGATTTCTTGCGCGGCAGGAGGATCGCGGCGTGGGAGGAGGCTCAAGCCCATCACCTCCGCTCCTATCTCTCGTGGCTTCACGACCGCCGGCTAAGCGCGCGCTCGGTCGCCCGAAACGTGGTGGCCCTGCGCCAGTTCTACCGTTTCTTGGAGCAGGAGGAGATCATCGGCGAAAACCCCCTTCCTCCGCTGTTGCTGCCGAAGGCCGCGACGAAGCTGCCGCACGCGCTGGGCCGGGATGAGGTGCGCGTGCTCCTGGCCGAGCCCGACCCGTCGACCCCGCTGGGGCTCCGCGATCAGGCGATGATCGAACTCCTCTATGCGACCGGGCTCAGGGTCTCCGAGCTGGTTTCCCTCCAGACCCATCAAATCGATCTTCAGGGTGATTATTTGACGGTTCGGGGCAAGGGGGCGAAGGTGCGCCTGGTCCCGTTCGGCAGGTGGGCGCGCGAGGGCCTGGTGCGCTATCTCCGGGAGGCAAGGCCGAGGCTGCTGAGAGGGCGGACAAGCGCGTTCCTCTTCGTGACGCGCTCCGGCAGACCGCTTACGCGCCAGGGCTTTTGGAAGCTCATCCGGGGCTACGCGCGGGCTGCGGGGATCGAAAAAAGGGTGACGCCGCACACGCTCCGCCATTCTTTTGCCACCCATCTTCTGGAGGGGGGAGCGGACCTGCGCTCCGTTCAGTCCATGCTCGGTCATGCGGACATTTCGACGACGCAGATCTACACCCACTTAAGCCGCACTCATCTCAAAGAGGTTCACCGCAAGTACCATCCCCGGGAGAGGGCAGTAAAAGGGTAGACTCTACTTTTGGCCGTTGAAAAAACACTTGTCAGGTTACTTCCATCTGCGTAAAATCCCCCAAAAATCAAGGCCATAATGACAGGGTGATTGATTTGATTCTGCTGAAAAACGGCTCTACCATGCTTCGACCGGCTCAGCATGAACGGAAAATCGTCAATGCTATCAATCTAATTCCCGTTCGCCCTGAGCTTTGTCGAAGGGTGAACGAGAGTTTTTCAGCGGACTCGGATCTTGCATCAACTATGCGGTGGTACATTTCCGGGGACGTTATACGGCAGTTGAGGGATGGAATCTGGCTCCTACGTCTAATCCCAGGACACCGTATGTCCGAGCCTGCGCTCCATCGTGGGAGGAAGAGATGCTCGTGGCGCCTGTTCGTGATTCCGGTGACTTTCATGTTTTCGTAATTCCGAAAATGAGACAATATTCCTAATAGGGGTGAGTCTTCGGCTAGAAAAAGTGATATTATAAGGCGGGTTGAAGATGAAGCGTCGGATCACAAAAACGGAGGCTCGGGCCTTTCGAAGGCGATGGGAGGCCGTCAATGCCGTTGAGAGGAGAGAGCTGCGGAAAACACCTGTCGCGCGTAAACTCCAGCAATTGAATGCGCTTATGGCTTGGGGGAGACACTTTGGCTGGACTGAGCCGCATGCAAATGGCGCGGCAGGGGTCCGAAAGAGATGGAAGCGCCTCTTCCGAGTTTACCGTGGCTAAAAAGCCTCAGACCCTTCCCCCAGAAGCGACGCTGGGTGCATTGGTCGATTGGCTCCGCTCAGAAGACGTCTCCGGCCTCATCATCGGTGGGATCGCCGCTTCTCTGCTCGGCCGGCCGCGGCTGACCCGGGATGTGGACGTTCTCATCCTCCTCGAGGAGCATCGCTGGGAAAGGTTTCTCAATGCTGGTGCCGGATTTGGGTTTAGCCCTCGTATTGATGATCCCCTAGTCTTTGCTCGGCGGGCGCGAGTCCTTCTGGTACATCACAAACCGAGCGATGTCGATATCGATATCTCCCTGGCCGGATTACCATTTGAAGAGGAAAGCATCGCGCAAGTCAGATGGACGAAAGTAGGCAGGCTTTCGCTCCCCCTCCCTACAGCGGAGAACTTGATCATCATGAAAGCCATTGCGCATCGTCCACAGGACATGGCCGACATCAGAGCCCTATTGGATGCCAATCCCAGAATAAATCTCCGAAGAATCCGCCGCTGGGTGAAGGAATTCTCCAGGGTCTTGGACTCGCCAGACATCCTGAGCGATCTAGAAAATATTCTCCGACGTTCACGGATAAGGAGGAGCCGCAGGTGAAAGAAACGGATGGGGAAACAAAGGATCTCCGGGGACAGTTTACTGCAATTGAGGGGTAAAATATGGCTCCTGGGACGTAATCCCGGGACACCGAGTGTCTTAGCCCGATCCCTGTCTGCCGTGTCGGCACAGGCAGGTCGGCTTTCCCGGGAAGTGGCCGCGCGCTTCAGGTTTCGCTCGCCTTTTAAGCACGCTATCTTTTGCGCTTTTCGAGCCGGGCCCGAAGCTCCTTGAAGGAGATCGTAGTCTGTTTTCTGCGTTCCTCGATTAGCTTCCAAAACGCCGGTGAGGTTTGTAGGATCACGTCCTCCCAGTCTTTGCCTTCGACCCCGACCAAGACGGCTGCAGGGCGGCCCCGCCTGGTTATCACGACGCGCTCTTCTTGGGCAGTATCCACACACTCTTTAACTTTTTTCTGTAGGTCACGGGCAGTCACAGTTTTCATAGAATATCCTCCGTTTTCCTTCCTGCTGGCTTTTTACGGACCGCCCGAACATAGACGACCCCCTCTTCGGCG
Source organism: Deltaproteobacteria bacterium (assembly GCA_016180805.1). Lineage (GTDB taxonomy): Bacteria > Desulfobacterota > Binatia > UBA9968 > UBA9968 > 2-12-FULL-57-22. The sequence continues at coordinate 10,339 of JACPAM010000038.1, forward strand.
GAGACATCGTAGAAAACGCGGTAATCACCAACTCTCAATTCCCAGACTGGCTGCACAGCTTCCCATGGAGGGACCAGATTGCTAAGAAGCTTGCGGTTCCTCGTTGGAGTATCGGGCGTATGCGCGAGCTGTTTTTTCACAGCATCCATTATTTGCTTCCTATAATAAACCTGGATCTTGGCTAGGTCTTCTTCCACATCCTCAGCAAAGCGGATCTCGTACACGCATATAGTATTGCATATGCATATCCAAAAGCAACACGAGAGGTGGGGATGCTGCCCCGAGGGGTTCTACAAGCGGGAGTCCAGCCTTGTCCAACAGCTATTGGCGTAAAGCACTTGCCAAGCTGCCCCCTTGCTCGTAAAATCGCTTGAAGAATTGGAGGAGGCGGTTCGCCTTTACAACGAATTAACGGAGCGGGCACGCGTCGGAGGGCTATTTCACACCACTTGCTGACACGGGGCGCGCGGCTGCTCTTTAGGCACCAAAGGTGGCGTTGCCGAGGTGCAGAAAGGAGACGGGAGATGGGAGACACCTATGCAAAATTTGTGGCAGCCGCGGTGCAAGCGGCTCCGGTATTCTTGGACCGGGAAGCCACGGTAGAAAAGGCGTGTCAGCTTGTCAGCGAGGCCGGCGCACAGGGGGCTCGCCTGATCGTCTTTCCAGAGGCTTGGATCCCTACCTTTCCCTACTGGCCTCGGGAGCTTATGGCTTCCCGCTCACCATACGCCGATGCGAGTCTCCAAGCGCACGTGGCCTTAATAAAGAATGCGGTTGAGATTCCGAGTGAGTCAACCCGACGACTCTGCCAAGCAGCCCGGCAGGCGGACGCCTATGTCATGGTGGGGATAAACGAGCGGGATGCCGTGTCCGGTGGAACACTGTACAATACCCAGCTCTACATCGACCGCGCCGGGCAGATTCTCGGGAAGCATCGGAAACTTGTCCCCACCGGCTCAGAAAGGGTCATCTGGGGACGAGGGGATGGCAGCGACCTCAAGGTGTTTGCCACTGATTGTGGGCGCATCGGGGGATTGATCTGCTGGGAGAATTTTATGCCCCTTCCCCGGGCAGCTTTGATGGCCCAGGGACAACAGATTCATGTAACCCATTTTCCCGGCTCTGCCCCGACGGAACTAGATCTCTCCCATGCAAACGTCTCGCAGATCTTTTGTCGCTACTACGCCTTTGAAGGGCAAGTGTTTGTCATCTGCGCCATGGGGTATCTCAACGCAGAGACGGTCCCCGATGGGTTCCCTATGAAAGACGCCACGGATCTCTCAAAGACTGCGCGGGGAGGGAGCGTCATCATTAGTCCCACGGGCAAATATTTGGCTGGACCAGTCTATGATCAGGAGACCATTCTCTACGCGGAAATCAACCTTGAGGAGATTCTGGAGGTGAAGGCCCGCCTCGATACCGCCGGTCACTATGCTCGCTGGGATGTCACGCGACTGCTGGTGAATTCGGAGCACTATGGACCCTTCGTGTCGCCGACTCCGTACATCTTTCAGGATGACCGGTGGCGTGCGCCTAGGGGGACGCATGACGGGGAAGTGCCAGGGTCTGAGCACGAGTTGTTGACAAGCATGGCGTCCCAGTCATCAGAAAAAGCTAAAGTGTGACCGCATGGTGGCCGAATATTTTAAGATACAAGAGCGCGGGTCTACGGTTCGTACCGAGATGCTGGGTGGGATCACGACGTTCGTCGCGATGGCTTACATCATCGTGGTCAATCCGGCGATCTTGAGCTTCGCGGGTCTTCCGGTCGGCCCGAGCACCGTGGCGACGATTTTGGCGGCTTTGGTCGGCTCGCTTCTCATGGGTCTTTACGCCAACCGGCCCATCGCCGTGGCTCCCTACATGGGCGAGAACGC
>JACPAM010000336.1 GCA_016180805.1 Deltaproteobacteria bacterium
GAGTTTGCGGCCTACGCTGCCGGGCCTACTGTGGGCAAGCACCTGGCGGATCACGGGGCCACCGTCGTCCATATGGAATCCAAAAGCCGCCCCGACGGCTTTCGCACCCACTATCCTCCTTACAAGGACAATATCTACGGGCTCAACCGCTCGGGGCTTTTTGCCCTGTGCAACAACGACAAGCTGGATATTACTCTGAATCTCAAAAAAGCCCCGAAAGCCACCGAGCTGGCGAAGCGAATCGTCGCGTGGGCGGATGTGGTCATCGAGAACTTCAGCCCCGGGACGATGAAGCGTCTAGGGCTCGACTACGAGACTCTCCGGCAGGTGAATCCGGATCTTGTCATGCTCAGCAGCTCCAACCTGGGACAGGCCGGGCCGCACGCCAACCACCCGGGATTCGGCTCCCAACTTTCTTCCCTGGCAGGGTTTACCCACCTGATAGGCTACCGCGACGGCACCCCGCAGATGCTCTATGGTCCTTATATCGATTACATCGCCGTGGCTTACGGGGCCGTGGCCATTCTTGCGGCCCTGGATCACCGAGACCGAACGGGCGAAGGTCAGCATATCGACCTGGCGCAATATGAATCCGGGCTACAGTTTCTGATCCCCCTGCTGCTCGATTACAAGGCGAACGGGAGGGTGCAGTCCCGGGATGGCAATCGCGATCCGGTCGCAGTGCCCCATGGCGCCTATCCGTGCAAAGGCGAGGATAGCTGGTGTGTTCTCAGTGTCTTTTCGGATGCGGAATGGCAAACCCTATGCGCGGTGTTGGGCAACCCTTCCTGGGCGGAGGAGAAGCGCTTTGCCACGATAAAGGATCGGAAGGATAACGAAGACGAGCTCGACCGGAGGCTGGGCGAGTGGACGGTGCAGTTCACGGCCAGGGAATTGACCGTAAAGCTCCAAACGGCGGGCCTTCGTGCCGGTATAGTCAACACGATGAGCGATATCTATACTGATCCCCAGCTCACCCACCGAGATCAATGGATCGAGCTTGAGCATCCCGAGATCGGGAAAATGCATTACCAGCGTCCGCCATTTATCCTTACCCAAACCCCCCCCGGCCCATCCAAGCGCGATCCGCTCCTCGGCGAGGATAACGGTTACTTTTACATGGAAGCTTTGGGCCTTACCGAGAAAGAATACCGCGAATTAGTCATAGAAGGCGTGATCGACTGACCTGGAGACCGCCGAGCCGCCGTCTTGGACACCCCCCAAAAAGCCACGGCTCGAAGGCTCCTCGGGGGCCGACCCGCCTCAGGCGGACGCGGCCGTCTTTGTGCGCGACCGAGGAGGAGCGCGAGCCCCGTTGAGTAACTGCACGGTCGAGGAACCGTCACCGTGGTCAACACATACTCTACGGGGCGAGCGAGGCTGCGGACGTCCGATTACAAGTCGATCGTCTGCGGCCTTCCTCCTCGTCCCTCTCGGGCTTCGAAGTGAAAGTGTGACGGTACTATAGTCCTCTAGACTTCCCTTCGACTCCCTGATTGGCGCGAGCGGGAGCTGCAAAACCTCGGTTTTGGGCTCCCTAGTTAATATCGCTATGCCTATTGACAAGCCTTCCCCCAATTGATATTGAGACCCCACCTTTGATGGAGGCAACGCCCCCTGGGGCTGCCACAAAAGGGGGGCAGTGCTGCTCAACAAAAATGGCGGCTGTTAATAAAAGAGTGATTTTTCAGTTACTTAGACAGGTAGCTTCGGCCTATGGCCTAGGCCTGCTGTCTCTTCTGATCGTGGTGTTAAACCCGGTCCATCCGTTTCGGGGAGAGAGCAGCCACAGGGTCGAGCTGGCTGACTACTCCGGCGACACTGAGGACTACGAGCTGTTCAGGATCTATTCGGTCGTCAAGTCCCGCCGTATGGACTTAAAGGACACCTCGGCATGGGCCATATCGGAGACCATCCAGGCCGAGAGCCTGAAAAACTCCCTAGACCCCCTGCTCGTCCTTGCCGTTATCGAGGTGGAAAGCAGCTTTCAACACACGGCGGTCTCCCAGCGAGGGGCACGGGGATTGATGCAGATCCGCCCGCTCGTGGCCAATGCCCTGGCGGACAAGGTGGATTTGGGGGTGGATTTTGCGGCCCAGGAGATCCATCCCGAAGCCCTGGACGACCCGATCCTCAATATCAAGCTTGGCGCCTTCTACCTTCAGCACCTCAAGAAGCGGTTCAGGGACGTGAAGCTCGCTCTGACCGCGTACAATTGGGGTCCGACGGAGATAAGCAACCGGCTGGACATGGAGGAGGCGGTGCCGCTGGATTACGCGATGAAGGTCCTTTCCGCCTACCACAACTACCGCCGGCTACACCGCCTCGGCTCACAGCAAAAACCCTAGAAGTCCGGGCCTTCCAAGCTAGCCTGGATCCCTCGGGGAACGCCCTCTCGGCTGCGGCCGATGGGCTCGTGCCATGAGTCGTGCCGCCCGTAATCGGACGTCCGCAGCCTCGCTCGCGCTCCCCTCGGCCTCCAAGTGAAAGTCTGCCGGTCGATGGGGCAAGCCCTTCCCTCCACTCGACGCCGGCATTACTCGGCTCGCCGACCCCGTTCAACTAACCCTAATCCGAAAATCTTTTTCTGAGTAGTCAGGCTCGGAACCGCTCCAAATAGCCTCCTCGCCCTCCTTTTGGAGGGAGAGGATTAAAGGTGAGGGTGGTGCGCATGGAATTTGCCCTCACCCTCGCCCTCTCCCGCGACGGGAGAGGGAAGTTGATCATGTAGGGGCCAAAATTTATTTCGGATTAGGGTTAATAGTTGAACAAACCCGCTACGCGGGGGAAGCGATGTTGATGCTTGGGTGAAGGATCATGGCGTTGACGTTGCAATCGTTCTTCCGAGAGTGTTTCGACAGTTTCTCTCGCACCCACTGTTTATCTCAGCGCCATCGTAAAGCAGCTCAAGCGCTCATCCAATGTCGGACCTCTGCTCTGGGTGGCCACGTGCAGAAATGTCCTAACGGTCACGTGGAAGGGGTGTGGTATGAGTCCTGCGGGCACAGGTCTTGTCCGCAGTGTTCTCATCTTCGAAGAGAGCGATGGCTGGAACGTCAGAAGGCTCGCCT
>JACPAM010000039.1 GCA_016180805.1 Deltaproteobacteria bacterium
ACATCCCGACTCCACACCATAATCCCATGCTCTTTGAACCACTCCCAGCCAAAATCCTGCCCATGCCAACTCTTTGCTTCGCGATCGAGGATCTCCTCCTCGACATACCGCTTGCCCGGCTCCAGGAGGTAGGGAGGCTTGAGCCCAAGGGTAAGGTTGAACACATGGTAGACTTCATCCAGGATTCCAACCCGGTCGTAGATTTCCGTCAGCACCTCGGAAGGGCGTCGCATCTCCTCTGGCATCGCCACCACCTGTTGCTGAATTTGGCGGAACCCCACCCATTCCCCTGCCACGCTGTCGGGTATATTGAACAGGTTCTCCTCCAGGTACGTCGGCATGGGCAGCACGATGTCGTCCATTTCATGAGTCTCATTGAGTTCGATTGCAAAGCCCGCAACCAGATCAACACCCTTGTAGAAGTTCACCACCGACTCCAATTCGGCAAACCCTCCGGCCAACTGGTTCCCGGGAGTGTGAATAACCATTTCGATCTTGTGATCGATGCCCCATTCTTTCAGGTCACCATTATTTACCAGCGGCACGACCGATCTGGTATGCGCCGCGACAGGGAAAAGCTCAAAGAGGTCGTGGCGCGTAGGCCGCGCGGCAGGGCGCCCCGGGAACGGCTGAGCGTGGTGGCGGAACTTCACACTGCTGTAGCCAAGCATCCCGTCCTCGCCCGCTTCCGGCCAGGATTTGATCGGCCAGTTGCTGGCCGTCCGGGTGCACTGGTAACCGCCTGGCACATTGATCGCGCCCAGCACCAGGTTCACTAGGTGGAGGGCCCAACAGTGATGCCAACCGTGTTTGTGACCCTGCGGTCCCCGGCACCAGTTAAGGGCAACGGGCCGGTAGGGCAACTCTACCCCGTCGATGCGGATGATGGATCCGATCTGGGCCGCCTCGCCAAACTCTCGGGCGATCCGCCGGAGAGTTTTGGCGGGAATGGAGGTGATCCCCTCCACCCGCTCAGCGGAATACTCGGCGGCGCGAGCCTTGAGGAGCTCAAAGGCCGGCTTCGCCTTTTGTCCCTGAACACTGCACTCCCCTTCTAACCCCGGATCCTTCAGCATCGGATCGTCGTATGTTTTCACCTCGCCGTCACTTTGATCGTATAGGAGAGGCTTCCGGGTGGCGGGGTCACGCACGTATTTCCGGTCCGGCCCCACCAAGTAACCGGCGTTGGTGTGGTGCTTGAGGAACTCCGCATCGTAAATCTTCGCTTCGTTTAGCAGGACATTCAACATTCCCAGGCCGAAGGCGGCGTCAGTTCCAGGCCGAATTGGAAGCCATTCGTCGGCCTTTGCCGCCGCGTTATTTCCCACCGGGTCCACCACCACCAGCTTCATGCCCCGTTCCATCCTTGCGCTGGCACAATCCGCGATGGTGTGGTTGAACCCCTCTCGTGTCGCCACTCCCTGCTGCGTCCCAATGTCGATGAGGTACTTGCAGTATTCAAAGTCCACCTCATCCCAGAAACCCCCGGCAGTCAGGAACTGTATCGAATGGATCGACTTACCACAGGTGCCGGACAGCGATTCCTGGTGGTAGGGAGTTCCAAAAACCGGAACCAGGACCCCTAGCCACTGGATCAGCCCTCGGGCTCCCCAGGTTTGCAGGTATAGCTTGCGTGGATCTTCCTCATAGATTTTTCGCATCTTCTTGGAGATGGTATCGATCGCTTCTTCCCAGGAAATTTCTTTCCACCCGGGATCAATCCCGATTCCCTTCTCCGGATTGGTACGCCTCAGAGGTCTGGTGATCCGGTTGGGGTTGTAATGATTCATGATCCCCGATTTCCCTTTGGCGCACATCCGCCCACGGTTCTTGGGAGAGTCAGGGTTACCCACCACGTTAACGACTTTCCCATCCTCCACCCTAACCAGGACGTGGCAGCCCACGAGGCACATGCGACACGTGGTGGGTACCCAGTCGGCGGTCGTTGACTTATGCCGTTCGCCCCCAGGCCGATGAACGATTTGGGGCTTGGTGTCCCTGCCTCTAAGTAAGCTAATCATGGATTGCTCCTGTCACTGCCTGTCTGCTTCCGATTCCCTCGAAAGCCTATCGGGGGCCGAGTTATCAGGCCGCGGCCGATGGACTAAGCTCCCTCGGGAAGCGCGCTCTCGGCTGCGGCCGATGGGCCTGTGCCATAAGTCGTACCGTTAGTAATCGGACGTCCGCAGCCTCGCTCGCGCTCCCCTCGCTCGCGGATAAGCAGGTCCGCGGCCTTCCTCCTCGTCCCCCCTCTGGCTTTCATCAGCAAGGGCGAAGTCCTGCTTCATGAAGAATCCCCTTATCCGCCCTCGTACATCGGTAGGAGCATCAATTCCACTTTCCCACCGGTAAGGATGGTTTGAGTTCCTGCCAGCCTCCCTATCTGAACTCCGTCGATAAACACGGCTACATGGGGCTGTATGGACTTCTCTTTGGTAAGCGCATTCTGAGCAAAGGTTTCTCCGCATAGATCCGAGAGCCTTTTCGCCAACGTCTGCACCGTGCTCCCCTCGGGAAGCTCTACGGTCAACTCCTGCCTCCCCGCCCACCGCTTGAGCTCGCCCATCAATACGACTTTCACCGTCATGGACTGACTAAGGGCGCAAGATGTGTGCCAACGGATCTTCTTCCGTTTTTCGAGGAGCTAGCTCTCTGAAATGGCATAGCTAAAGCTTAATTGCGGGCCAAGCCTTCCCAAGATTAAGAAAGAGGCTATAGGATATTCTAATTCTTGGTGAATTCTGGGCACACAATACCAATTTCTGCTTGACTTCCAAACGAACCGTGATGTCCACCTAAAAGACAGGCGCTTGCTCGGCCTGCTGAGCGGATAAGTTCTGGCATGTCAAGAAAATCGGCTAGTCAGCCGCCTGGTTGCACAGATCGATCAAAGCCAGGGTGTACGATTGCGTCATCTTGTACAAGTTATCCAAACCTAAAACCTCGCCTTTCGCCCCGTCGTACATGCTGTAGACGCTTGAGGGCGTGATTCCCCCGGCGCCGTAGGTGACGCCCGGGATGCCGTACTGGAAGATCGGCGAGCAGTCGCTGCTCACCGAATAGCGCGCCGGCTCCGGAAAAATCACTTCCCGCTTGAACACTTCTTTGTGGCTTCGCTCGACCGCCTGGGCCACGGCGGAATCCCTGGACACCTCATAGCCGTCGCTGACGAGATAAAATTTAAGCTCGACCTCCAGCTCGGGGTCCCTCGCCGCTTGCTCCAGCAAAACCTCCTCCAGCTCCCGATATACCGTCCTTGGCTTCGTGCCGGGAATCGTCGTGATATGGATGTAGAGATGGCAGAAGGGCGACGGCACGATGCTGGGCTTGAATGGAAAGCCGCCCTCGATCGCGCCGATGCCGATGAGCGGGAGCATGAAGGGGTGGGGATGACGTTTCTGGTACACCTCTTCCCATTTGCGAATGACCGGCAACAGCGCTTCCATCTTGGCGATCGCATCGCGCCCGGTGGCCCTGCTGAAGGTGTGCGAAGGAATACCCTTGGTCGTAATCCGGGCGAAGATATAGCCGGCATTGCCCAATTGCAGCCGCGTTCCGGTCGGCTCCCCGTTCAGGCAAGCGTCTGCGGTCACGCCGTGATGGACCATATAGCGCGCTCCGGATCCGCCGCCCCGGTAGGCCTTGCCTTTATATTTATCGATAGGCGCCTTTTCGATCTCCCCGACCACCGCCCCGATCACGATGTCGCCCTTGATCGCGGCCCCGGACTCCATGATCGCGCGCACCGCTGCGGCGTAGATCGCCAGCGCGTTCTTCATGTTGGAGACGCCCAGGCCATAAGCCCACTCGCCATCTTGAGCGTACCGTGGGGCGTGGCCCGGGCCGGCCACCGCATCGTCGGGAGTGGTGCTGGTGTCGAAATGGCCGCAGAGAAGCACACTCTTTCCGCCACCCCGCCCGCGGTACCGCCCGATGACGTTAGGCCGCTCGGCCTCCACTTCCTGAAACTCCACCTCCAGTCCGAGGTCGCGAAGCCTCCCCGCATAATACTGCGCGATGGCGCTTTCCTGTCCAGTCGGCGAGGGGATATTCACCAACTCTTTGGTCATCTCCGTAACGTAGGCGCGATCCACCGCATCGAGCGCGCGCTTGCTCATAGCTCCTCCTTCTGTTTTTGGTTTTTGTCGGTGGCCGCAGCATATTGGAAAGACCCCCCGCTGTCAAAAGTGCCGCGGCTCGCCCCCTCGACCAGCAAACTTCCGCCTCGAAGCCCGCCCCTTTCTGCTTCATGGCACAAACCCATCGGCCGCAGCCGAGAGCGCGCTCCCGGAGGGAGCTTGCCTTCGAGGTCATCACGGCGAATAAAACGGGTTAGCTTTTGCTTTGACCCAGATTGTGGTAGCGAAAGGACAGTAAACGCGATGGCTTTGCTTTGACCCAGATTGTGGTAGCGAAAGGACAGTAAACGCGATGGCTTTATTAACACCACTCAGGCTTATTCAATTCCGCGCTGGCTACAACGTGGTCGTGCACGCGGCCATGGAACATGGGCTTTTCGCCAAGCACGGGCTTCGCGTGGACGTGGAGTACACCCCCGGGTCGCTCTATCTCTCCGAGGCCCTGCGCGCAGGAAAGTTTCACATCGGCCATACCGGCGCCGACGATGTGATCGCCGATGTCGAAGACCACAGCAGCTCCGATCTCTTTCTTTTCATGGGCCTCCACAGCGGCCTGCTGAGCCTGGTGAGCGCCCCTGAAATTCGCGATGTCGAGTCGCTTCGCGGCAAGGAGCTCGCCGTCGATGCCCGAAGGAGCGGCTTCGTCTTCATCCTGGAAAGGACGCTTCGCGCCGCGGATTTTACGCCCGAAGACTATAAACTCGTTGAGGTCGGCGGATGGGAGAGCAGATTCCTGGCGCTGCTGCAAGGCAAATACGCGGCGACGCTTTTGACACCGCCCTTCATCGGGCAATCGCTTGCTGCAGGATGCCATCTTCTCGCCCGCGGTGACAAGATGATCCCTGTCTACCAAGCCACCGGCGGTGCGGCCAGTCGGGCGTGGGCGAAGCAGAACGCTGAAACGCTCGTAAGCTACATCCGCGCTTACGTGGAGGCGACCGAGTGGTGCTTTGACCGACGAAACCGAAAGGCTTGCCTCGAGCTTTTGGCTAAGCATAATGGGATTGGGGGAGCCGCGGCGGCACAGACCCTCGATGCGCTGCTTGATCCCGAGTACGGGCTTTACCCGAAGGCAGAGCTTAACCTTCCCGGCATTGCCGCTGCGCTCGAACTGCGTGCCGAGATGGGCTATCTCGGCCGCCCGCTGCCACCGGTGGAAAAATATGTGGATCTTTCCTACTACCGCGGGGCCGTGAGCTCCGCATAAGGCACGCGCCCGCAATTAGGGCAACGCGGAAAATTATTCCCCGCCGCGGCGGCGAAAGCGGAGGATCTCTCGGCGGGCCTTTTTGGTCGGCCGGCCCTCCGGTCGGAAACCGTGAAACCCCTGAGCCCGAATCTCCAAAGCCATGGCCTCGCGCGCCCTTTGGCTCGCATCGGTTTCCTCGTATTGAAGTTGTGCTTCAGGGGCCGGACCGCGCTGCTTCCCCAGCCCGCGCACGATCACAACCCATTCGTAAGGGCCGCGCCTGACCTTGACCTCGTCGCCGATCCGGACGACCCGGCCAGGCGGAGTTCATGGCCAGCGAAGGGTGAACGGTGTGACCTCGCTCAGAAAACGGTGGTTGGTGAGATCCACGTGCAGTGGGGTTACGGAGATGTAGCCTTCATGGACGGCAACACAGTCCGTCCCATCCTCCTCCGCATAACCCAGGTCGTCGCCGCCGATCCAATAGTACTTTCTTCCCCGCGGATCGACCCGCTCCACGACTTCCTCTTTATAGTGACGCTTCCCCATCCGCGTAAGCTTCCATCCCTTCATTTCCCGCTTCGGCTCCGGCGGCACGTTGACGTTGAGAAGCGTTCCCTTGGGCAGGCCTTTTTCCATGACGCGGGCGGCCAAGGCGGCGGCAAACTCCGCTGCTGCCTCGAAAACGAAGTCGCGAAAGCTCACCAGGGAGACTGCAATCGAAGGGATGCCCAAAAGCGTCCCCTCGATCGCCGCCGACACCGTGCCCGAATAGATGATATCGTCTCCCAGATTCGGCCCTTTGTTGATCCCGGAAACCACCAGATCCGGCCTTACGGGGATCAGCCCCGACAGGGCGAGCTTGACGCAATCAGTCGGAGTCCCATCCACGGCTAAGCGCCGAGGACCTGCCTCGTGAACCCGAAGAGGTCGGTGCAGCGTCAGCGCATGGCTCATGGAGTTCTGCACGCGATCGGGAGCTACCGTATGGACCTCTCCCAGATTTTTCAGCGCCTCTTCCAGCGCCACAAGCCCTTCGGAGTCGATCCCATCGTCGTTGGAGACGAGAATAATCATGCAAAGAATTGTGTCAGATTACAGTCGACGGGACAAGTGAGGAGGAAAGTCCGACAAATCGTCAGTTCAGAGCCGTTCCCTTGGATAAAATACAATGGATGTCCCGGGCGGATAAGCTTTTTGCGCGCGCTCAAGTAAATCGCGCTATCGCATCGTTAGGGTCGGCTGAGTTCCAGTATCTGCCCGGTAACGTAGTCGGAGTCGCTGCTGGCAAAAAAGACAAACACGGGTGCGACAGCGTCAGGGGAAACCACACCATGCTGACCTGGGGATCCGCCCAGGTGCTGGCCGCGAAAAGCAGTGAGAACCTCGGTCATGCGCGTGTCCGCCACCGGCGAAATGCAGTTGACTTGGATGTTATAGGATTTTAGCTCGTTCGCCGCATTCCGCGTAAACGCGATGATTCCCCCCTTGGCCGCCGCGTAGTCTGCCACGCCAAAGGAGCCGCGCAGAGCCGAAGGGGCAGCCACATTGATGATCTTGCCTCTTCGTTGCCGCTTCATGATCGGAAGAACAGCCTGCGTGCAGTTGAAAGTGCCTTTGAGGTGAACCGCCATCATCTCATCCCACTGTTCTTCCGTGATACTTTCCAACGGCGCTGGGCGTAGGATCCCGGCATTGTTGACGAGGACATCGATTCGCCCCCAGCTCTCTACTACCTTCTTTACCAACCGGTCTATCTCCGCCCTCCGGGTCACGTCGGCTACGACCGCCAGCGCCTGGGGCGGCAACGAAGAAAGCTCCCGTTCCACGTCGCGAAGCGCACCCGATTCATGCGCTGCCGCCACTGCCACGCGCGCCCCTTCCCGGGCAAACGCTAAAGCGATGGCCCGGCCGATTCCCCGGCTGCCACCCGTGACAATTGCCACTTGTCCTTCGATCTTGCCCGTAGCGTGGTCGCTCAAGTGCGGATCTTCATGTCCGCGGCGAGGATCTTTTCGTCCGGCCGAGCCTTCCAGATGACGTTTCTCGCTACCCCGTAAATTTCAGCGAGATTATACAGGGGAACGAGGGCCGCATCTTCCATCAAGATCCGGCCTGCCTCCTGGAGAAGCGCAGCGCGTTTTTTTTGATCGCCCGTTCTCTGCTCCTCGTCGATGAGCCGGTCAAATTCCGGATTCTTGTAGTTGACACGCTTTGTCACGCCGCTGCGGAAGTATTGATCGTAAACGGTATCGGCGTCGACGGCAGGCCTCCCGACGTAATAGAACGGAAGCTTCCCGCCGTTCACACCCTCCCTGCCCCAAAAGATCACAAATTGTTGGGGGACGAGATCGGCTTTAATCCCGCTCTGCAGGAGTTGATCGGCAATGACCTGGCAGATCTCGTTAGCTTTGGGATAGCGGTCCGGCGAAAAGTAGAGCTTGACTTCGAGTCCACCGGGATAACCGGCCTTGGCGAGAAGCTCCTTGGCCTTTTTCGGCTCGAAGGGGTACCGCTTCAGCTTCGGGTTGGCACCGATCACATTAGACGCCACCGGGCCGTCCATCAAATAGCCATTGCCATCGTAAATATATTTTATGATCGCCTGGGGATCGACGGAATAGCTGATGGCTTGGCGCACCAGCTTATTATCAAAAGGCTTCATCGCCGCATTCATGGCGAGGAAGTACATCCTCAGCCCGGCCACTTTCTCGATGCGTACCCTGGGATGCTGGCTCAGTCTGGAACTCTCTTCCACGGAAACATTGTTGATGACATCGCCTTGGCCAGCGAGCAGTCCGGCGACCCGCGCAGCCTCTTCTCCGACCTTTTTGTAGATGATTTCTTTGATGTCCGGCTTCGGACCCCAGTAATCTTCGTTCCGCGTCATCACCATGTTGCCGTCGCGTACGAAGCTGACAAACTTGTAAGGACCGGTCCCTATTGAGTGCGCGTCCGCCTGGTCGCCATATTTGTCGGCAGTCGCCTTGCTTATCATAAACCGGTTGTGGAGCCGGTCTAGCAAAACCGCCATCGGTTTCTCTGTCGTGATGATAACCGTGTGATCATCCGGTGCCCGCATCTCCGTCACCTCACGGAAGTTCTCTCGCTGGAGGCTCCGCTTGTCCTCCCGCATTCGAGTAATGGAGTAGATCACGTCTTTGGACGTGAACGGGGAACCGTCGTGAAAGCGAACACCTTTTTTGAGGCGGAAAACCCACTTCTGGCCCTGAAACTCCCAGGATTCGGCCAGAACGCCGTAAAACTCCTTGCTCGCGTAGTCGACTTCGACCAGGGGATCGAAGATGTGTTGCCAAATCCCGTATGTCGGGCTGGCGCTATGGGCGTAGGGGTTCAAGCTATCGGCGGCGACACTTTGGAGGATCGTAGCTCGGTCCTTTGACGCGGACCAGCCAAGTCTCGCCAGGGCGGGAACCGCCAGGGCTCCCAAACCGACGGCGGTGGTCTGTTTTAAAAACTCTCTGCGGTTAATACGCCTTTTTTCCGTTCGCATAAAGCCTCCTTTCGGCGCAAGCAAGCCGGGTTCGAGCGAGTCTCGTCACGTACTCAAGCGCTTTGGCCGCAAAACGCAGGGCCCGAACCCGCCTGACTGTTAACACGGGCCAGGAAAATGTCAATAGCGCAAATCCTCGCCCCTAGCCTTGCCGGCTGAGCTTCGGATCCAAGATGTCGCGCAAGCCGTCCCCGAGAAGGTTGATCCCGAGCACGGTGATGAAGATGGCCATCCCGGGAAAGATCGTAAGCCACGGGGCGCGGTACATGTAGCTTCGTCCTTCGCTTAACATGGAGCCCCAGGTGGGGACGCTCGGCGGCACCCCAAGCCCCAAGAAGCTCAAGCTCGCCTCGGCGATAATTACGATCGCCATGGCGAAGGTCGCGATGACCATGACGCTGGGCAGCGTGTTGGGGAGGACGTGTCTTGCGATGATGTAAAGGTCCTTGCCTCCTAACGCGCGGGCGGCTTGGACGAACTCGCGCTCACGGAGCGAGAGGACCTCGCCCCGAACCACCCGGCAGTACTGCACCCAGCGGCTCAGAACGAGCGCGAGGATGAGATTGAAGACCCCTTGTCCCAAAAAGGCCATGATCGCGATGGCCAGGAGCAAAAAAGGAAAGGCGAGAAAGATCTCGGTGGTCTTGCTGATCACTTCATCGACCATCTCGCCGAAATAGCCCGCGATCGCTCCCACGATGCAGCCGAAGAGACCGGCCAGGACGACCGTCGCGGCGCCGACGAGGAGAGAGATCCGCGAGCCGTAAATGATTCGGCTCAACAGGTCCCGGCCCAGATTGTCGGTGCCCAAAATGTAGCGGCCGCGTTCCGTGGTGAGGGAAGGGGGCTGCAGCCGGTTTGCAAGCCTTTGCTCCCGCGGATCATAAGGAGCGAGCAGGGGCGCCGCCACGCCCGAGACCACCAGCACAAGAAGGATCGCGCCGCCGACGATGATTTTAACGTAGCGCTGCCAGCCCCTCACAGCCTGATCCTCGGGTCAACCCACATATAGAGCAGGTCGACGATGAGATTGACGATGAAGTACATGATGGCGAAAAAGAAGATGACCCCCTGCACCAGTTTGTAGTCCCGGGTCGAGATCGCCTGAATCAGCAGGCCGCCGATCCCGGGCCAAGAAAAAACCGTTTCCGTGATCACGGAGCCGGCGAGCAGCGCGCCAAGCTGCAGGCCGAGGATGGTAATGATCGTGATCATCGCGTTGCGCAGCGTATGCTTCCAGATGACCGCCTGTTCGCTCAGCCCCTTGGCCCTCGCCGTTGTAATGTAATCCTGCCGGATGACCTCCAGAACGCTGGAGCGGGCGATGCGCGTGACGATCGCGGCCAGGCTCGTCCCCAGGGTGACGGCCGGCATCAGCAGGTGCTTGAGCGCGCTCCACAACGCGGCAAGATTGCCGGTGAGCAGACTGTCAACCAGATAAAGATGGGTGATGGGTTTGATTTCGATGCCGTATTCGATTCGGCCCGCCACCGGAAGGAGATTGAGCTGGCCGCCCAGGAAGAATATCAGCATGATTCCCAGCCAAAAATTGGGCAAAGAAACGCCGATCATGGCGAGCGTCATGCCCGAGTGGTCCCAGAACGAGTTATGCTTGATTGCCGAGTAGACGCCGATCGGCAGCGAGATGATGATGGCGACGAACAGGCTGGCGAAGGCAAGCTCCAGGGTCGCCGGAAGCCGCTCGAAGATCAGGGTGGAGACCGGCACGCCATACCGCAGCGACATGCCGAAATCTCCCCTGACGGCGCGGCGGATAAATTCCCAGTACTGAACTACGAGTGGCCTGTCGAGTCCCCACTCCCGGCGCGTCCTTTCGATCTCGGCCTCGGTTGCAGCGTCGCCGAGGAGCAGATTAACGGGATCCCCCGGGGCCAGATGCATGAGAAAGAAAACGATAAAAGAGACCCCGAGCAGGACCGGAATGGCGCCAATGAATCTACGGCGAAGCATGGAGGGATTGGATTATAAACCGAGGTGGGAAAACGAGAGGTCCAAGATCTTAAGCGCCCGGTCGACTTCATCCTTGGTGACGTTGAGCGGAGGCGTGATACGCACCACATTGCCCATCAAACCTCCTTTGCCGATCAGAAGGCCTTCGGCTTTGGTTTGTTCCATGAGTCGCTTGAGCGCCTCCGCATCAGGCCTCTTGTTTTCCCCCACCAGCTCCAGGCCCTGCATCAATCCCATCCCGCGGACATCGCCGATGACCGGGTATTTTGCTTTCAATTGCTCGAGCCCGTCGCGCAGCCGCTGACCCATCACCCGGGCGTTTTCGACCAGATTTTCCTCTTCGATGACCTGGATCGTGGCCAATGCCGCTGCGCTCGTTACCGGGTTCCCGCCGAAAGTGGAGATCGACATGCCCCGCATGCTGTCGGCGATCTCCGGGGTCGCGATGGTCGCGCCGATCGGCGCGCCATTGGCCATCCCCTTGGCGAAGGTCATGATGTCGGGCTCCACCCCCCAATGTTCGATGCCGAACATCTTTCCGCCGGTCCTCCCCCACCCGGTCTGCACCTCGTCGCAGATGAAAAGGCCGCCGTACTTGCGCACGATCGCGACGATCTCCCGGAAGTACTCCTCGGGAGGCGTGATCAACCCGCCGATCCCCTGGATCGGCTCGGCCAGGAAAGCCGCGATCCGGCCGGAGGTCACGGTCCGAATGGCCTCCTCCATGTCCCTGGCGCATTTGAGGTCGCAGCTCGGATAGGTGAGGCCGAAGGGGCAGCGGTAGCAATAGGCGTTGGGTATGTGGTGAATGCCGGGGGCCGGCGTCGGCGTCAGCCGCCAGGAGGCATGCCCGGTGAGGCTCATCGCGAGATGGGATCGGCCGCTGTAGCTATGGCGCAGCGCGATGACATCGTGGCACTGCGTGTGGAGCTGCGCGATCAAAACGGCGGTCTCGTTCGCTTCGGTGCCGCTGTTGGTAAAGAAGGATTTTTGCAGCCGCCCCGGGGTGATCCGAGCCAGCTTTTCGGCCAGCCGCACGTGGGGCTCGTTGGGATAAAGCGTCGAGATGTGTTGGAGTTTCCCCGCTTGCTCCCGGATCGCGCGCGTGACGGTCTCGTTGCAGTGCCCAACGCTGATGGTAACGATGCCGCCGAAGAAATCCAGGTATTCTTTTCCCTCCGAGTCATAGACCAGGCTCCCCTTCGCGTGATCCACGACCAGCGGCTCCTCGTAGTAATTGGCCACGCTGGAAAAGAGGAAATTTCGATGCTTTTCGATGACCTCTTGTCTATCCATCGCGTCTCTTCGCGGTTTTCAAACTGCAAATCGTTCGCGGCTCGCGCGGACAGTCCCCAAACCGTTTTGACGCTAACCAATCCGCTTCACGCTGTCAATGACGCGACGGCTCTCTGCCAAAAAGTGTGGTCGAAAGCAGGGCTTCGGGACTTCCTTCGCTCCACGGCCTCCCGCAGCGACCCTTCCGGGACTTGCTTGGACGAACCCTTCGGGCTTGAGCCCTCAAGGGCGAAGCCTTCCGGAATTCCACCGAAAGCTCCTCGGGGGCGAGTTATCAGGCCGCGGCCGATGGGTTTGTGCCATGCGTTGTACCGCCTGTAATCAGACGTCCGCGGCCTTCCTCCTCGTCCCCCTCGGGCTTTCATCACCGAGGGCGAAGTGAAACTTCATGAAGTATTCCCTGCGGTCAGTTCCGGCTTTCATCCGGCGCAAGTCCTCGGCGTGTCCCCGCTGCTCCGTCCATGTTCCGCTCAGGGAGCCCGCTCAGCCCTCCGAGGGGGAGCGCGAGCGAGGCTGCGGACGTCCGACTACAAACGCTACGACTTATGGCACAGGCCTATCGGCCGCAGCCGAGAGCGCGCTTCCTGAGGAGGGCGGCTATTTTGCACGCCGCGACGATCCGCGCGCGGCACTTTTCCCGGGACCGTAGATGACCTTTCCCGGACGGGCGCCGGTGTGCTCTCCCTGATCGATGACCACGGCGCCGTTGACAAAGACGTACTCGACTCCTTTGGGATATTGCTTGGGATTTTCGTAGCTGGCGGTGTCGGCGACAGTGTCAGGATCGAAGACGACGATATCCGCCCAGTAGTTTTCTCTTAGCAGGCCACGGTCTTTAAGCCCCAGAACCTGAGCCGGCAGCGAAGTCATCTTCCGGACGGCCTCTTCCAGCGTCAGGACTTTTTCTTCCCGCGCATACTTCCCCAGCACCCTGACATTGGTGCCGAAGCTCCGCGGATGGGGCTTGCCGGGAAATTTAAGGTTGAGCGCGCTGCCATCCGATCCGACCGAAACCCAAGGCACGCGCATGACGGTCTTGACGTCCTCCTCCGACATCGTGTGGTGGACGCCGTAAATGAAGATCCCCTCCTCGAAGATGAGATCGAAGCAGGTGCTCACCGGATCCTGGCCGCGAATCCGGGCGATCTCGGCGATCGTCTTCCCCTCGAGCGGCTTGAGCGCCGGGGTGTCGAAGCGGGAGGCGACGACCCCTTCCCAGCCGCCGTGTTCGTTGACGTATTGGTCGAACTCGGGATCGCCAATGATCCTCTCGCGAAAGGCGGGATTGTTGAATTGCGCGATCATTTCGCTCACCGGGGCGTCCTGGACCCAGCGCGGAAAGAGGCGTCGCCACGGATGCTGCATCGCCGTATAAGGATACTGGTTCGCGGTGATCTCCAGGCCTTCGCGGCGGGCCTCGTCGATTCGCCCGATCACCTCGCGGACGCGTCCCCAGTTGCTCTTGGCACGCATCTTGAGGTGGTAGACGTGGACGGGGATCCCCGCCTCCCGCGCCACGCGGATCGCCTTGTCGAGCTCTTCCATGATGTCGAAGCCTTCGCTCCCCAGGTGGACGCCATAGTAGCCACCATAGCGCCTCACGACCTTGGCCATCTCGACGACTTCGTCGGTGTTTTCCGGTCCTTTGGCGTGCCAGGCGGCGGTGAGCCCGAGCGCCCCTTCCGCCATCGCCTTGGCCACCATTCGATTCATTTTTTCCTGCTCTGCTCGAGTCGCTGAGCGCTCTTTGAAGCCGACGACGATTTTTTTGACCTGCTGGGGAGAAACGCCGGAGGCGACGTTCATCGCGATCCCGCCCTTAAGCAATCTGTCGAAATAGCCGGTGAAGTCGGTCCAGTCGGCTTCGATGCCGTTTCGCCGCCGGTGCTCGGCGACATACTCTTCCAGAACCGGCCCCTGAAGCGGCGCCACCGTCTGGCTCTCGCCGATGATATCGAGCGTCACACCCTGGCGGACCTTGCTCTCAGCGTTGCCGTCAGCGACGAGCGGTTGATCGCTGTGGGTGTGCATGTCGATGTAGCCGGGAGCGACCACCTTTCCCTT
>JACPAM010000040.1 GCA_016180805.1 Deltaproteobacteria bacterium
GTTTATGATGGAAAACCCGGAGGCTGGGAGGGTGATACCCCGCTCCGGGGGTGTAAGGAAGCTGCGGTGGAAGCGCAAAGGCATGGGCAAGCGCGGCGGGCTACGCGTGATCTACTACTTGCACTACCTGCCCAATGAGTTCTGGATGCTGACACTGTACGCCAAGGCGAAGCAGGAGAATGTACCCGCACATATTCTTAAGCAATTAAAGGAGGCATTTGAACATGGGTAAAAAACTAAAAGGACGTGCGCTTGCGAAATTCGAGGCCGGGCGTGACGTTTGGCAAGAGGTGTTGGACGGCGTGCGCGAAATCAAGGCAGGCGGTGGTAAGCGTTTTGTGGCTGAGCCCCGCTCAGAGATTGTACGTGCACGCTTAAAAGTCGGCCTTACTCAAGCGCAGTTCGCTGCGCTGCTGGGGGTCTCCAGGCGTACGCTAGAGCAGTGGGAGCAAGGCCGCCGGGAACCAAGCGGAGCGGCAAAGACGCTCATCAAAGTGGCGGAGTTACATCCCGAGGTGCTCCGAAAGGTCGCGGCATAACATGCTTTCTTAGCCCCGGTCAAACCCTGGACTTCAGGCTGACCGCTTAACAGTGGCGGCTTGGCTTGCGTGTCAGCCGCGCGTTTTACTAGAGGGCGATGCAATGCGCTTGAAGCCAACGACGTATCCTGGCAACGCTGAGCACCACTCGTGGGAGACCGCCGTAGAGTCTGAACCGTCAGCATAAGATTAAGGTGACCTGTGCCAGGCCTGAGTTGTTGCATTTCCGGCCCAACTCGGTGCTTTAGACCACTTGCCAGTAACGGATAATCCTAAGTTTTATCGATCTGGTATAAATCAAGCTCCCATGATAATTTGTCGGCATGCCTCTGCGAGACAAATCGTGGTGTGAGAGGACGAAGGCTATGGCCAAAAATCCGAAATATGTTCCGATCACTGATCTTGAGCAGGATGCTGAGGCGGTTCTGAACCGAGTTCGAAAATCACCCAAACCTCTGGTCATCACCCAGCGCGGCCGGGCTGCGGCGATCATGCTCAGCGCAAAGGCGTATGAACGGTCGGAGCGGGAGCGAAGTCTTCTTCGACTGTTAGTCCGAGGCGAGAGGGAGATTGCCAGGGGTAAGGGGTACGATCTTGACGAGGTTCTCAAGGAGGCCGATTCATGATTAGAAACAGTGCGAAGGTTGTCAATGATGCCTTATCTCTACCACCGAAATCTCGGGCAAAGCTCGCTGAGAAGCTGCTCAAGAGCCTCGACGATCCGAGGCAAAAGGAACTTGACCGCCTGTGGGCAGAGGAGGCGGAGGATCGAATCGATGCATATGAGACGGGAGATCTTAAGGCCATTCCTGGGAAAGAGGTTTTTCGCGGGCTTAAACCCAGGACGACCAGATGAGAGATTACGAGTTCCTATGGCGTGATCGAATGAATACAGTTTGAACTTCGCCTCGTAAACCATGAAGACGAAATCCGTTACCATTCCCAAGCCGGCTGCGGGAGTGGTGGCCGTGCTGATCGGCACGCGCAAGGGGGCATTCATCCTTCGGGGTGATAAGGCACGCCGCGCCTGGGAGCTCTCAAAGCCGATCTTCCTGGGCCACATTGTCCACCATCTGGTGCTCGATCCGCGCGATGGGCGGACCCTGGTCCTCGCGGCGCGGACCGGACACCTGGGCCCAACCGTTTTTCGCTCAACGGATTTCGGTAAAACCTGGAAGGAGGCCGAGCGGCCGCCGGCGTTCCCCAAAGCTGCAGAGGGAGAAAAAGGGCTCGTTCTCGATCATGTTTTCTGGCTGACTCCGGGACACGTCAGTCAGCCCGGCGTCTGGTACGCGGGCTCATCGCCGCAGGGTCTGTTCCGGTCCGAGGATGGCGGGCGCACGTGGGAAGGCGTTTCTGGATTCAACGACCATCCGATGCGGAGCGCCTGGGCAGGCGGCGAGGCCACGCCAGATGGCCCGAAGCTCCACTCGGTCAACATCGACCCGCGCGGTCCGAACCACATCTACATCGGAATGTCGGGAGGCGGCGTCTTCGAATCGGTCGACGGTGGCAGAGATTGGAAGCCGCTCAACAAAGGATGCGCGGCGGATTTCGTACCGACGCCTGATCCTGAATATGGCCATGATCCGCATTGCGTCCTCCTCCATCCGCTCATGCCCGACCGGCTTTACCAGCAAAACCACTGCGGCATCTACCGCATGGAGCGTCCCGAAGGCCAGTGGATTCGGATCGGACGCAATATGCCGAAAAGAGTGGGGGATATCGGATTCCCGATCGTCCTGCATCCCCGCGACCCCGACACGGTGTGGGTCTTTCCCATGGACGGCACGGAGGTATGGCCGCGGACCAGCCCCGATGGAAAGCCAGCCTGCTACGTCACGCGCAATGCGGGAAAGACGTGGAGGCGACTCGATAAAGGTTTTCCCAGGCGCGCCTGGTTCACGGTGAAGCGCCAGGCCATGGCGAGTGACGCGCATCAACCCGTCGGTCTCTACCTGGGCACGACCAACGGTGAGGTTTGGGTGAGCCGCAATGAGGGCGCAAGCTGGACTTGCCCGGCCAGACATCTACCGGAGATTTACTCGGTGGAAGTTGCGGAGCTCTAAAAATGGTGGTCCATATTCCGACGCCCCTCCGCTCCTACACGGACAAGCAGAGCGTGGTTGAGGCGGGCGGGAGGACGTTGGGGGAGGCGCTCGCCAGAATCGACCAGGACTATCCCGGCTTTCGCTTCCGCATCATTGACGAGCAGGACGGCATCCGGGAACACATCAAAATATTTATCAACGAGAAGCCGGTACGTGATCTGAGCGCTCCGACCGAGCCGGGCGACACGATTCACATCATCTGTGCGTTAAGCGGCGGAGTATAGTGCAATCAGGGGGCGGGCTGCTTTATCCCTTGAAGCTCCTCACCACCTCGTCGTAAAGGACCTTCAGCGGTATCTTCCTAGCTGCCGCGACTCGTCTTAGGTCGTCGTATTCAGGCGCCGCTCTTTTCGTTCCGTAAGGTGTTGTCCGCCTACGTTTCCGCTCGAAGCGCTTCAAGAGCCGGGCGGCGAAAAATTCCCCAGCAGCCCAGCACTCCCGCTAGAACCGTCGCCCCTGTGACCAGAGCCAGGATCGATAGGACAGGTGCAAGCGGGATCGAAGCCACGGTCCCGAGGAAATAAAAGCTTAGCCCCCAACTGGCCGCGGTTGCGAGAAGGGCACCGGTCATACACGAGATCACTCCCAAGAACAGATACTCCGCGACGACCGTGTTCACGATCTGAGAGCGCGGGGCTCCGAGAGTCCGCATCAGGATGCTTTCCTTGCGGCGCTGCGACCGGCTGCCCAGAACGGCGCTGGCAAGCACGGCAAGGCCGGTTAGGATGGTGAAAAGGGCGATGAATCGAATCGCGGCCGAAACTCTGCCGAGTATGGAATCCAGCGTGTTGAGGACAAGCGTCAAATCAATGACGGAAACATTGGGGAAGTTTTGCACAACAGCACGTTGGAGAGCGGCTGACAGCTGAATCGAATCGGTCCGGGTAACCAGTGCGTAGAACTGCGGCGCATTCTCCAGCACGCCTTCGGGGAAAACCACGAAGAAGTTGGGTTGGACACGCTGCCAGTCGACCTCTCGGATGCTGGCAACTTTTGTCAGCAGGGGAACTCCCTGCAACTCGAACTGCAATGAATCGCCGACATCAACCTTCAGCGATTCAGCAATTCCCTTCTCAAGAGAGACTGGAATTGAGTGTTCATCAGCTTTCACTTTTCCCTGCCACTTCCCCTTTATGATTTGCTCGGTGCCGGTCAGCCGGCTCCGGTAGGTGGATCGGTATTCTCTTCGGAGCGCCCAGGGCGGAATCGTTGACCTGGGGTCCGTGCGGATCTCTTCAACCGGTTTCTCTTTGATGGCGGCAAGTCGCATGGTCACGATGGGGACCTCTTCATACAGGCGAACGTTGAAATCTCGGAAGAGGGCTCTGATGCCGTCCCTTTGATCTTTTTGCACGTCGAAGAGCACTAGGTTCGGTTCGCCCTTTCCGCTCCTTTCTTCGACCTGCTTCAACAACATGCCCTGGACGCTGTAAAGGGTCACAAGCAAGAAAGTTCCCAGGCCTATCGAGAGCATGACGGCTGTGGTCTGGTTGTTGGGGCGGTGGAGATTGGCCAAACCTTGACGCCATGGATAGGGAAGGAAATCGGGAGCGAGCTTCCTCATCAGAGTTGAGGTTCCCCTGGCAATGAATGCGAGAAGTCCGAAGGTTGCCAAAACCGCCGCTGCAAACCACAGCGCATGAAACCAACGCTCGGTGGTCGCCCAAGCAAATCCTGAGATGGCGGCCGCGATGAGGAAGAAAATCAACCAGGGCAGAGGATCCCTCGCGCCTTGGCTCCTTTCGTAAGAGGATCGAAGCGCAAGCAGCGGAGAGATGTTCCTGAGCGACACCAAGGGAAGGAGAGAAAAAAGGAGGGTAATACCGAGGCCTATTCCCACCCCCACCAGCACCCCTTTTGGGGCAAATGAAAAAACTGAATTCACAGGAAGGAAATCCTTGAGCGCGATGGGGAGTATCGATTGCAATGCGACACCAAGAACCACTCCCAAACAGGAGCCCGCCAGCGCAATGAGCATGGCTTGAATCACGTAGACGACCACGGTTTCTCCGGGCCTGGCGCCGACGCACCGGAGCACCGCCACAGAGGGGGTCTTTTCTTTTGTGTAGACGTGGATGCCGCTGGCAACGCCGACACCCGCGAGCAAGACAGCGACGAAGACCGCGAGATGCAGGTAGCGGGAGAGATTCTCCATCGAGCGCGATAGGGCCGCCGTTCGCCGGTTTACGGTGTCGGCCTCCAGATGCAGGCGCAGAAGCTGGGGCGAGATTCTTTGGACGATTTGATCGGCGTCCACACCTGAATCCAGCCTGAAGTAGACCCGGTATCTAATAATGCTCCCCTTTTGGAGGAGTTGGGTTTGATTCAGATGGGCGAGAGGCACATAGAGGCGCGGGCTGATCAAAGAGAAGGCCAGCGTCTCTCCCGGGATCTTGCGGAGCTTTCCAGCGATGCGAAAATCCTGGTCGCCGATTCTTAGACGATCTCCCAGGCGGGCGTTGAATTGCAGCATGAGAGTCTCATCGACCAGGGCATTGGGACCGTCTTGGAAGTTTCTGCTTGCCGACGAGGGCTCGGTTTCCAACGTGCCGTAATAGGGGAAATTGCCGGTCAATGCCCTTACCTGGACGAGCCGTGACATCCCGCTTTCGGGGAAATAGACCATCGAAGAGAAGCTGATCTGCCGGGATTGCTTGCCGCCGAGCGAAGCAATGAAAGCTTCGGCCTCCCTGGAGAATGGCTGTCGGCTGTCGATCGCCAGATCGGCGCCGAGCAGGCTCTTTGATTGCTCGTGGATGCTGGATGCCAAATTGTCGCGAAACGAGGCCACCGCGACCACGGAGGCAACTCCCAGGATAACGCAGGACATCGAGAGGAGCAGCGTCCTGAAGCCGCGCCGCGCGTCTCGAAACGCCATCAGCCAAACCCATCTTCTGAAAACCGGATTCATGGGACTTGCTTTTGATCACCTAGCGGGAAGCTTCGCATCCGCTTGAGTGTCGGAGAGCATCGTTCCTCCTTTCAAGCTGATGATGCGACTGGCTTGCTCGGTCAGTTCGCGATCGTGCGTGACCAGCATCAAGGTTGTCCCGGTCGTGGCGTTCAACTCGAAAATCAGCCGCACGATGTCTCCGGCAGTTTCCGTGTCGAGATTGCCCGTGGGTTCGTCGGCAAAGAGAATTTTAGGGTGGTTCATGAAAGCGCGGGCAATGGCGACGCGCTGTTGCTCTCCTCCCGAAAGCTGGATGGGATAGTGATGAAGGCGACCTTCGAGGCCGACTTGCTTCAGCAGTTCCGAGGCGCGGCTCCGCGCGTGGTTCTCCCCGCGGATCTCCGCTGGAACCATGACGTTCTCCAATGCGGTCAGCGAAGGGAGCAACTGAAAGCTTTGGAAGACAAAGCCGATAAACTGGTTGCGGATGCGGGAAAGTTCCTCTTCACTTGAGAGATGCATGGGAAATCCATTGAAAACCACCGATCCGTCGCTGGGGCGCTCCAGGCCTGCGCAGATAGCGATGAGCGTTGTTTTTCCGCTGCCCGAAGGCCCGACAATTGCGCAGGCGCTTCCCTCTTCAATGGCGAAGGAAACGTCCTTGAGGACCGTCAGGGTTTGGTCCCCGCTCTTAAAACTCTTGCACAAATGCTCTACGCTTAAGATGATGGAGTTGGGCATGGATGATCAGCGATGTCGGGAGCTATGGGACGGGAGAATTTGAACTGACACGGCAAACCGTCGCGTGATTTAACTCTAGATGTTTTATGACCCCAAGGCAACTCATCCGAAAAGGAAAAATGGCTGGGCTTCCGGCGTTAGGTTTGTTATGGCTGCTTGGCCTCTGTGCCGCTGCTCCGGTGCCTAAGATCGTCTTGTTCTTAGGCGACAGCATTACGGCTGGATACGGCCTCGATCCATCCCAGGCTTTTCCGGCCCTGATTCAGAAGAAGATCGACGCGAAGGGCTGGAATTTCAAAGTCGTCAACGCCGGCCAGAGCGGCGACACAAGCGCCGGAGGTCTAAGCCGGATGGATTGGCTGCTGAGAAATAAAATTGACGTTCTGGTCCTCGAGCTAGGTGCCAACGATGGATTGCGCGGCCTACCAGTCGAGGTTACAAGAAACAACCTTCAGGCGATCATTGACCGGACCAAGGAGCGATATCCGAAAGTGAAGGTGATCGTCGCAGGAATGAAAGTGCCTCCCAACATGGGGCCCGTTTACGGTCATCAGTTTCAAGCGATATTCCCCGACCTGGCAAAGAAGAATAAGGCCTTGCTTATTCCCTTCCTATTGGAAGGCCTGGGTGGCGTGCGCGAACTCAATCTACCCGACGGAATCCACCCGACTGCCAAAGGCCACGAAATCGTTGCAGCCAACGTATGGAAGGTCTTGGAGCTTGTGCTATCTTGACAAAAGTGTGAATCATGCTGGCCAGCATTCTCAATACTTAAGTGTTTTTTCTTTAATGGTCTTCAGCACCACATCGTAAAGAACCTTCAAAGGTATCTTTTTAGCCTGAGCAATTCGCTTCAAGTCTTCGTATTCAGGCGTCGCTCTTTTCGTCCCGTCCGGTTCTTCAATGATTTTAACCTTCACTGTGCCGAATCGGGTTTTAACCTTTTTCGATGCCCGCTTGAGAATCATCCGGTTCACCGGATAGTAGCGTACGCCGATGGTTGAGGTTTCGCGAAAAAGGATTTGAGCGAGCTTTTCCCTCTGGGACGGCTCGGCAATGATGCGAAGAAGCGTCCCCGGCCGATTTTTCTTCATTTGAATCGCGGATAGAAATACATCACGGGCACCGGCGGCGAAGAGGCGATCGAGAACGTAGTCGTAAAACTCCGGATTCATGTCATCGATGTTGGTCTCCATGACCACCATCTCCTCTTGCTTCCAAGGCGCTTCGTCCTCGCCGAGAATCAGACGAAAGAGGTTCGGCCTGTCCGGGAATACCTTCTGGCCCGCGCCGTAGCCGATTTTTTCGATCGTCATGCGCGGCTGGTCTCCGAAACTATTGCCCAACGCGGTCACGATCGCGGCCCCTGTGGGTGTTACGGTTTCGCTGTCGAGACGGGTCCACTCTACGGGAAGGCCTCTGAGAAGCTCCAGGGTTGCGGGTCCAGGGAGAGGCAGCGGGCCGTGTCCGGAACGGGCCAGTCCTCGACCCAAAGGAATCCGGGAAAAATGGAGAGCGTTGATTCCTATATGCCGGCAACCGATCGCTGCAGCCATGATGTCCACGATGGAGTCGGTGGCGCCGACTTCATGAAAGTGCACTCTATCGGGAGCGACGCCGTGGATTTTTCCCTCAGCCTCGGCCAGGCGGGAAAAGATCCGCAGGCCCTGCTCTTTAACCTCGGGGTCGAGCGTGCTCTGCTGGACCAAAGCTCGAATCTGCTTCCAAGGACGTTCGGGCTCTTTCCTGCCACAGATGACTCGGAATTGGGTCGCGCGGATGCCATGAACGCTCTTTTTTGTGACCTCAAGCCTGTAATTGAGGGAGGGGATTTTTTTTAGCTCCGACTTGAGCTTCTCCACTGGAAGCCCGAGATCCAGGAGCGCCGCGACGAACATGTCGCCGCTAACTCCCCCGATCAAGTCACCGTAAGCGATTTTCATCGGACAAACCTCTGTTCGTCAGAGCACTGCCGTTGGCCCGCGCCTTCGGGGAGCGCGCTCTCGGCTGCGGCCGATGGGTTCGTGCCATGAGTCGTGCCGTTTGTAATCGGACGTCCGCAGCCTCGCTCGCGCTCCCCTCGGTCGCTTCAGAAATCCTTTGAGCGTCTTTTTTCTCCCGGGACCTCCCTGTTCCCGTAAGCGAAGATCGGCTCCGAGGCGTCGGAACTCTCTGCGACGCCGAGGATAAGCAGCATCGATGTCTGAGCCCGTTTTTGTTTTATGGGCGAGTTTCGATGCTGCCCGAGGCGAGCAGTTAGAGTTGCAGCCGAGGAGACGCTGAGCCAAGGGAATAGGGAGGTCCCTCTTTTGCCTCACCACGGCGTGTGGATTTCCTTTCCGCCCATCTCGACGTAGATTTTTCCCGCTGTGAAGGGCTTGCCTTGGAGCCT
>JACPAM010000041.1 GCA_016180805.1 Deltaproteobacteria bacterium
GGGCTAATTCCCCAAGATTTTTTTTACCCGTTGGATAACCTCTTTAGGCTGATCCATAACCTCCTTGACCAGCGCTTGGAGCTCTTCACCCGTAGAAGGGTCTACATCCATCCTCCCCTTTTTAGCCTCGGCCAAAAGCTCGGGGTCTTTCAAGGCCTTGGCAAAGGCCTCGCGCAAAACATTTAGCCGGTCCGGCGGGACGCCTGGCGTTGCCAGTATGGGGCGACCAAATTCGCCGCCCGCCAAAATGACCTGGGCGGCACGCCGACTCAGTTCAGGCGCCTTAGACTGATCCATGAGCTCATAAATGGTAGGGGTATCTGGTAGCTGGGGATCACGTTTGCGCCCAGTCTGAACTATATGCCGATCGAACCCCTTCTTGTGCCAGCTATTGAATGGGTCCCGTCCGAAGTGGGCGGAGACGTTATGACCACGGCAAACTACTTCCCCTTTTTCCACTGCCAGGTCTACGTCGGTTCCGCCCGGATACCCTACGACCATATTGAACTTCGCTCCCGTAGTCTCCTCCAGCAGCTTGGTCAGGATAAAGCCCGAATCCGCGGTCCCTGTGCCCCCGCACTTGGGCGGCTCTTTGGCCTTAACGATATCGGCAATTGACTTATACGGGGCATCCGCCCGCATATAGAGGAGCCTGGCTTCGCCTACCGGCGAGCCGATCCAGCTAAATTTGCGCATGTCAAACTGGACTTCTTTACGTCCAACAACCTCGTCCAAGTAAAGGCTGTTTAGGGGCACGCCTAGGGTTAAGCCATCAGGTTTAGCGACGCCGTAAACGTAGTTCGCGGCTATTATCGACCCCGCGCCTGGCATGTTCTGCACAATGATGTCTGGATTTCCCGGAATATACTTTCCGATATGGCGGGCAAGTAAACGGGCCCAGCGGTCGTAGAATGCCCCGGCGTCAGAGCCAACAACAATCCTGATAGTCTTCCCCTTGTAAAAAGGGTCGGTCTGGGCCTGAAGAGCGGGAGCAGATCCTAGATGCCATACCAGGGAAAGCAGGAGAAAAACAGCGATCGTCAAGATGGCTGCACTTTTTTTCATGATAACCTCCTGCTGCTACTAAGCAGTTCCTCCAAAAGCCTGTCGGGGGCCAAGTCTTCGGGCCGCGGCCGCCCTTTCCGCGACCGAGGGGAGCACGAGCCCCGTTGAGTAACTGCACGGTCGAGGAACCACCCCCGTGGTCAAGACCACACTCCACGGGGCGAGCGAGGCTGCGGACGTCCGATTACAAACAGTCCAGACTGTCGAGGTCTTGCACATCCCGCAAATAGGCAAGGACCCGGTTTGTAGACTCCTCCGTTATCGCTCTCCGAGCACATTCCACAAACTTATCTCGAATTTCCTCCGGGCTCAGCGGGACCTGGCGACCTCCTTTAGGATAATCGACTCGGTGGGAAAAGCTCCGGCCGTCTTTCAACTGGATGGTGACTCTGCTCGGCTGGCTGTCCTCTTTGTCCTCGCTGAGTTCGATATCGAGTTCCATTTGGACCTTCTCCGCGAGTTTCCGTACCGCGGTCTCTTTGACGGCCTTATCCGTGAATGAGTCCAAACCCAGCCTTCCATCTACCAGGGCGCGGGCCAAAATATAGGGCATGCTAAACTTTCCCTGGATCCCCGTTTCGGGATTGTGGCGCAGGATGTAACCGTAGGTTTGAGATGTGACGCCCGCACAAATGCGATCAACCGCATCCGGCGTAATGCGATGCTTTGCGCGCATTTCAAGGAGGGCGTCTACGGCCGAGTGGGTCAGCCCCCCACAGGGGTAAGGTTTGATCCTTATCCCTCGCTCGCCCAGATCAAAAGAGGTTCCGAAATCATTGACCGGGGCCGGGTCAAACGGCAAACCCCGAGAGAAAACATCGAAGAAACCATTGGCTCTTTCGAGGAGCTGAGAGTTTGCCGTGAATCCATTTTGAGCGAGCTTTGCCGCAAGCACTCCGTTTCTTGACGCCAGTCCGGCATGAAGAGGCTTTGTCATGGAGCCAAAGTTTGAGACGATTCCGCATGCCATGGAAGAGGCGATACCCAGAGCCATTTGAACCGCATTGCTGTCAAGCTTCAGCAATTTGGCACCAGCAGCAGTGGCTCCCAAAGAGCCCAAAGTCCCGGTGCTGTGCCATCCCCCCTTGCTCATGTGCTGCGGGTTTGACCGGGCCAACTTTGCCGTCACTTCAAAACCTATGACGTAAGCCTCTAACCAGTCACGCCCGCTCGCCCCGAGAGCTTCAGCCAAAGGCAAGGTTGCCGGGACAAGGGCCGCTGTGGGTTGTCCCAACCGCGGCAAACTATGGTCATAGTCCAGCGCGTGGGCTGCTGTGCCGTTGACAAATGCAGCCAGGGCAGGGGAGGATTTAAACCCCTGACCGATCACAGTAGATTCGCTTTTTGCTCCCTCTTCTCGGATCAGTGCCCCACAAATTCTCGCGCTGTTTTCTTGGCTGCCTGCGAGGGTGACTCCTAAGGCATCGATGATAGCCGTCTTCGCCACGTCCAGAGCCTTAGTTGGAATCGCCCCATAGCTGGTTCCGACGACAAAATCGGCAATTTGTTTGGTTAGATCCACAACCCTTTAACCTCCGCGCTCAAAATGATGGCACAAACTCGCTTCTGAGTTGTGGCCACCCAGAACCCAACAGTCCTTCTATCGATCACATGTCAGCCCCCGTTTGAGAGCCTTAAACGGCTACCGTATGGGCGATGCTGGCCCCGACTCAGTATTTTCAGGGAGACAATAGTGGAGAACGGGAACCTATGTCAACTTGAAGGTGCCTCTAAAAGTCGCCGGTTGACCGTCGTCTTGGCGTCTTGTCCGCTAAGGATAGAGCTGTAATTCGGAGAGTCTGGGCCAGAATGTTTCCCGCTGCGCGGTGAACTCAGTGCAGCAAGTGGGTGACGCGAGGCGAGCCTTTCGATAAACGTAGCACTTTCTAAAGACCGGCCCGTCCGTAAATGTAATTCAAAATCTTTTACGAGGTTTTTGTGTCAGAGGCAGGCTGGATTTTTAGCGAGAACGCCATGATGGCCACGGCAAGTTCCACAGCAACGAAAAAGAACGCCCCTGCAAAGAAACTTCCAGTTAAATCCTTGATGGCTCCGACGATGAATGGCCCCGCAAATCCGCCAATCTCGGATATACAGAAATACAAACCCGCCGCCGACCCCATGTATCTCGAGCCTACTTCAGGCATATCCATCAATACCAGCAGCAGAAGGGGCGTAACGGAAGAGTAGCATAGACCGTAAAAAACCAACCCTCCGATTAAACGGCTACCCGACCCTGTCACTACTACTCCCAGGGCAATTGCAATCCCTAAAGACAGAAAGGATACAATGCGCCCCCTTAAACGCGGTGCCACCGAACGGGGGAGAAACAAGACAGTAGGGATGCCAATCAGGAGGGGGATGGAAGCAGCAAAGCCAGCTATTGCCGGAGATAGGCCTCCGGTTTCCAGAATCTTGGGAAGCCAGTCGTTGAAGCCGTGACCGACAGCAAAGGCTAAGAACCCCATTAAAAGGATGCGCCTGACATTCCGTATATCGATGAGACCAGTGAATACCTCGGCAATGCCAGTTCTTTCTGTAGCTTCTGTTCGTTCGACATCCCTGGCCAGAAACCACCATAGCAGTGCGGCAGCAAATGCCAGCGAGCTAAGGACAACAAAGGTAAGCCTCCAGCTATATCCGGTAAGGGGCATAACAACACTGTTTGTTATAGAATAGGCAATTAGCGATCCCGTCCAAGGTGCCGTCATATACACGCCAACTGCTGTTGCACGCTCCTTTCCTCTGAACCACTGGGAAATCGTCTTGGGAGAACCTACGGATATCATTGGACCGCCTAAACCGAACATGGCTACGCACAGGAACATTGTTACGAATCCATTGGCAAAGTAACGAAGGACTTCTGATAAGCCGATGATCAGAATGCCAATAAAGAGGGATTTATGTATACCCCACCTATCGATAACAGCTCCAGACACTAGGGCAACCGCTACGTAGGTCAGCGGCCAAGACCCTAAGATAAGACCCATCTGCGAATAGGAGATGTTCAGGTCTCTAAGGACTGGGGTGACAAGAGGAGCCATTGAACGGGAGACGACTCCAAAAGCCGCGTATAAAAGCCATACCAGCCCGAGCATGACCCACCGGTACCGCATCTGATGGGGTTCCGCTTCCCTAGAAGGCTCCTCGGGGGCCGAGTTGTCAGGCCGCGGCCGATGGGTTTGTGCCATGAGTCGTACCGTTTGTATTCGGACGTCCGCGGCCTTCCTTCTCGTCCCCCTCGGGCTTCGAAGGGATAGTGTTCCGGTGGATCGGGCGGCCCGAGCCTTTCATATGCAAGGGCGAAGCCTGTTTCATGAGCATTCCGCCGTGTCAAAGGAGGACGGTTTCCGATAGCTCATCTCTTGGTCCCGTCTCTGGCGTGCTTTTCGATGGAAGCAATCAATCGGGTAAAACCTGAGTCTTGAGGCATGAGTGATTTGTACTTTAGTAGAATGGAGTCGTATCCTTTTGCTCCGAGGCCGAACTCGATGGCGCGCTTGATCTGGCGCTGCTCCCACACGCCTTTGCCTGTGACGTCTCTGGCTTTACCGAAGTGCTTGATCAGCGCAAGGCCTATGATATCAGCGGCGATGCGATCGCCGCTCGCCAGGATGATGCCGGTCTTTTCTACCGCTCCGGACCACGGGCCTCCGGAGACCATGGCTTTGGTGCCGTCCACGATGTTTAGGTGCGGCTGATAGGCGAGATTGAGATCCGCGATGATCTCCTCCCAGTGGCTCGCATCGATCAGGTAAGGCCTTTGGCGACCGTGGGTGGCGCCGATGAAGTTCTTCAGGCAAAGGGAATAGGTTGCGCTTCGATGGGTTTTGATGACGGGGAGGTTGATCACCCGGTCGGCCTTGTAGATCCACTCCGAAACGTAGGCCTCACGGAGGTATTCGGCTTGGGGAAGATCGATTTTGACCCAGTTATGATCCTCGAAGAACACCGGCTCGGCTCCAATTTCCTCGGTGACTTTCAAGATGCCCGTTCTCTCCATGTTCTTTCGGGTCGGGAGCGTAAGGAGCGCTGACATGTCCCCGACATAGACTTTCCGTGCCCCGGCCTGCTTTACCAGCTTGATCACCGCTCCAATCACTTCGGGATTGGTGGTCGTGGGGGAAGGCTCTCCGGACACGACGTTGGGTTTAAGCAGGACTGTTTTGCCGTTGACGGCGAGTTTCTCTATGCCGCCAATCAGGTCGATCGCCTCACGCACCGTTTGGTCGACATTGTCCCCGCGCACGAGGCTGACTAACGCTTTGTCGCCTTCCGTGAAATGGTTGGGGAACTTGGTTTGGACGGGGAGGACGGTTTGTCGCCTAGAAAGAAGATTTTTTAAGGTCGTGCGCCATCGAAAAAGCGCGACAGAGAGGACTAGCAGCGAGACAAGATAGAGGATGGATCGGCGCGAGAGGGTCATGGTTCGATGGACTCACCTCTAACGTCTTTGTTCGCGACTGAGGGGGCGACCGAGGGGAGCACGAGCGAGGCTGCGGACGTCCGATCACAGACGGTACGACTCATGGCACGAACCCATCGGCCGCAGCCAAGAGCGCGCTCCCCGAGGGAGCTTAGTCCACCGGCCGTGGTTCGGCTAGCTCACGGCCCCTCGAAGTCCGGCCGAGGCCTGAGCCTATCGACCCATCCGGCCCCGCTCAGGGCCGATCCTGAGGCGCTCGAAGGATCGAGGGGTCACAGCCCCATCTTCTTTAGAACCTCTTTGCCCGTGCTTCGAGCCGGCGCATCACCCGGGAGGTAGAGCATGATGCCGCCCCGGGCGGGTCGAAGCTCGACGGCTCCTTCGGAAGCCAGTTGATTGGTCCATTTGACGGGATCTTCGTTAAAGTAGGCGCGAAACGCCTCGTTGAAGCCGGAATAGACCGAATGGATGCCTTTGTAAGGGTCTTTCCGGAGGCTTAGGATCGCCTTCTTAACAAATTCCGCAGGGGTTAGCTTTTGTCCTTCGTTTGGTTCCGCCATGGCCCGCCTCCCCTTGTACGGTTATGGTTTTTGGGCTTACTTCCCGCCGATCTTACGCAGTAGCCGCGCCAACGGATCGTAAAACTCGTCAACCACGCGCTCTTTGAGAGGGATGATCGCGTTATCGGTGATCTTGATGTGCTCAGGGCAAACTTCCGTGCAGCATTTCGTGATGTTGCAGAATCCCAGCCCCGCCATCTCTTTGGTTAGCTCCAGGCGGTCATTGGTATCCAGCGGATGCATCTCCAGGGCTGCCAGGCGGACAAAAAAGCGCGGCCCGGCAAAGTATTTTTTGTTCTCTTCGTGATCGCGGATGACATGGCAGACGTTCTGGCAGAGAAAGCATTCGATGCATTTATGAAATTCCTGGACGCGATCGATGTCTTCCTGGACCATGCGCCGCGTCCCGTCCGGCTCTTTGGCTTTCGGTTTGAAGGCCGGAATGCGCTTCGCCCGCTCGAAATTGAACGAAACATCCGTGACCAGATCCCGGATGATGGGGAAGGTCTTCATCGGCGCCACGGTAATGGTCTCACCAGGACGAAATAGATCCATTCTCGTCATGCACATAAGCCGGGGCTTGCCGTTGATCTCGGCGCTGCACGAGCCGCATTTCCCCGCTTTGCAGTTCCAGCGCACGGCCAGGTCGCTTGCGTGGGTGGCCTGGATCGCGTGGATGACGTCCAAGACCACCATCCCCTCGCCCGCGGGGACGCGATACTCGCGGAAGGCGCCTCCTTTGGCATCGCCGCGCCAAACCCGCATCTTTACTTCTTGAGTCGCCATTACTTCTGTTCCTCCACGAGCTTCCTGAGTTCCTCGGGCATTTCGGGAAGGGGCTCTTGCGAGATGCGCAGCTCGCCCTGCCGCTTTCTTACGACCACGTTGACCTTGGCAAATTTCGGGTCGGTCTGAGGATAGTCATCCCGGGTGTGCCCGCCCCGGCTTTCCTTCCGTTCTATAGCGGCCAGCGTTACAGCCTCGGATACTTCGAGCATCGAGTACAAGTCCAGTGCCAGATGCCAGCCTGGGTTATACTGCCGGTTACCCTCGACGCTCACCTGGGTTAATCGTTGCTTGAAGGTAGCGAGCTTATCCAGGGCCTGTTTAAGCTCTTTCTCCGTCCTTATAATTCCCACCTGGGTTTGCATGCAATCCTGAAGGTCAGCATGGATGGCGTAGGGATTTTCTCCTCCCTTGCCGTCAAAAGGAGCCACGAGTTGTTGGGCGGTTGCTTCCACCTCGTCCATATTCACTGTCAGCGATCCGGTGAAATTCTTCGCGTACTCGGCGGCGTAAAGGCCTGCTCGTCTGCCGAACACCACAAGGTCAGAGAGCGAGTTGCCGCCCAGGCGATTGGCCCCGTGCAGCCCGGCTGCCACCTCCCCGGCGGCGAAAAGCCCCGGGACCGTAGTGGCCGTGGTATCGGCGTCGACCCGGACGCCTCCCATAAAGTAATGGCAGGTCGGCCCGACCTCCATCGGTTCCGTTGTGATGTCGACATTGGCCAGCTCTTTGAACTGGTGGTACATGGAGGGCAGACGCCGCTTGATGTAGTCGGCGGGGCGACGTGAAGCGATGTCCAGAAAAACGCCTCCGTGGGGAGTGCCCCGGCCGGCCTTTACTTCGGCGTTGATGGCGCGGGCAACCTCATCACGGGGCAGCAGATCGGGCGTGCGGCGGTTCTTTTTGTCTTCATACCAGGCGTCCGCTTCCTGCTCTGTCTCAGCGGTCTCGGCTCTGAAAAACTCGGGGATATAATTGAACATAAAGCGCTTTCCCTCCGAGTTCTTCAGCGTGCCGCCGTCTCCTCGCACCCCTTCCGTTACCAGGATGCCACGCACGCTCGGCGGCCAGACCATGCCGGTGGGATGAAACTGGACCATCTCCACGTCAATAAGATCAGCGCCGGCATCCAGGGCCACGGTAATGCCATCACCGGTGTACTCCCACGAGTTGGACGTGATCTTCCAAGCCTTGCCGCCGCCGCCGGTCGCCAGCACTATCGCCTTGCATTTAAAGAGGATAAATTTCCCGCTCTCGCGCCAGTAGCCAAAGGCGCCGCAGATCCGCTCACCGTCTTTAAGGAGGCGCTGCACGTTGCACTCCATGTATACGTCGATCCCTTGATGGACAGCGTGGTTTTGCAGCGTGCGGATCATCTCGAGACCGGTCCGGTCGCCGACGTGCGCAAGCCGCGCATACCGGTGCCCGCCGAAATCGCGCTGCAGGATGAGGCCGTTCTTGGTGCGGTCGAAGAGCGCGCCCCACTCTTCAAGCTCCAGCACGCGCGCCGGCGCCTCCTGAGCGTGGATTTGCGCCATGCGCCAGTTATTCAGCAATTTGCCGCCGCGCATGGTGTCGCGGAAATGGACCTTCCAGTTATCCTCCGGGTAGACGTTTCCCAACGCCGCCGCGATGCCCCCCTCCGCCATGACCGTGTGGGCTTTGCCAAGCAGCGATTTGCAGACGAGCGCGGTTTTTACGCCTTGAGCCGATGCTTCGATCGCGGCCCGGAGCCCGGCGCCGCCCGCGCCGATGACGACAACATCGTATTCGTGGGTCTCGTATTGGTTTTCGGCTGCCATCAGATTATCCGTAAGTCAGTGATGATTCCCATTGCCAGTAAGCGAACGTAAAGATCCGTCAGCCCGACCCAAATGAGGCTTATCCAGGCATAAAGCATGTGGTGCTCGTTCAACCGGCTAACGACTTTCCAGGTGCCGTACCGGGCGGGCGCTTTGGCAAACGAATCCAGGTAGCCGCCGCATAGGTGCCGGCAGGAATGGCACGAGAGGCTGTAAAGACTCAGCAGCGCTGCATTGGCGAGCAGCACCACAGTGCCAATACCGATCCCGAAGCCGTTGGGAAATCGGAACGCCAGGATTGCATCCCACCACAGAAGGGCCAGGACAATCGCAGCAAGCCAAAAAAAGTAGCGGTGGATATTTTGCAGAATGAGGGGAAAGCGGGTTTCACCCCAGTAGTTTCGGGTAATATCCCTGACACCGCAGCCTGGAGGAAGACCGAAGAAGGATCTGTAGTAGGCCTTGCGGTAGTAGTAGCACGTCGCCCGAAAGCCGGCCGGGATCCAAAGGATGAGGATAGCGGGGGAGAGGCTCCACCAGGGACCGATGATCGGCAAACTCACATGCGCGCAGTTCGTTGCGATGCATGGGGAGTAAAAAGGCGATAGGTACGGTGCGGCATAGTAGTACGCGCCTTGCAAGGCGGCCCAGGTTGTATAGACGATGAAGCTGCCCAGCCCCAAGACGACCAGCATGGGCTCAACCCACCAGAGATCCTGCCTGAGCGTTCGGACTTCATTATAAGCTAAGCTATTGTTCGCCACGGACGTCCTTCCTTCTTTCCCGGGTGTCGCTATGCCCTAGCTCTTACTACCTACATACCTTACTTAGTGTCAAGAAGTTTGTGGATGGGCCAAACGGGGGAGGCGGCCTGTTCGGCCGCAGATGCGCTTTTCCGCGACCGAGGGGAGCGCGAGCCCCGTTGAGTAACTGCACGGTCGAGGAACCACCCCCGTGGTCAAGACCACACTCCACGGGGCGAGCGAGGCTGCGGACCTGCGGACAAGCCCTTCGGGATTGCAAATGGCAAATTTCAAATCTCAAATCTGAGATGTGAGATCTGCAATGTGAAATTCCGAGCAAAGCGAGGACAGTCCATCGGCCGCAGCCGAGAGCGCGCTTCCCGAGCGAGCCTAATCCAGCGGCCGCGCTAGCCAGGTTTCTTGATGACCTCATAGCCGAGTTCCTCGATGGCGGACAGGATGTCCGCTACGGCGGTGAGATCCTGAATTTCCGCGTGACCCAGGCGCACCTTGACGGCGTAATTGTAACCGAAAGGGTGTTTCTCTTTGCGGAATTTGATGATCTCCCGAGCCAGGCTTACCGGGTTCGGCTTTTTCGGTTCTGCTTTCATATCTTT
>JACPAM010000042.1 GCA_016180805.1 Deltaproteobacteria bacterium
GGACAGCAGCTTCGGGAAAAT
This sequence comes from Deltaproteobacteria bacterium, assembly GCA_016180805.1. Classification (GTDB taxonomy): domain Bacteria; phylum Desulfobacterota; class Binatia; order UBA9968; family UBA9968; genus 2-12-FULL-57-22. The sequence continues at coordinate 22 of JACPAM010000042.1, forward strand.
GCTCCTGGACCACCGTGGGGAGAACGAATTCGTCCGTGACTTCATCCTGATAGCTTTTTTGGATCGCCTCCAGGACAGAGCTGGCCTGCACGCCAACGCCTTCGGTCAATGCGAGATAGGCCTTCTCGGTCCTTTCCCATCTCCGGTCGCGGTCCATCGCGTAGTACCGACCGCTCAGGGTGGCGATCCGAACCGCCGGCCGTCCCTTGATCCTGGCTTCGAGCTGGCGCGCGAACTCTTTGGCGCTGTTCGGCGGCGTATCCCGGCCATCCAGGAACAGATGGAGAAACATGCGCTCCATCTTTTCCCTCTCGCCGATCTCGATCAGCGCCTCCAAATGGCGCTGGTGGCTGTGGACGCCGCCGTCTCCGAGAAGCCCCATGAGGTGGAGCCTTCCACCCGCCTGCTTGGCCGCCCGCAGCGCATCGAGAAAGACCCGATTCGAAAAAAAACTGCCGTCATCGATGGCGCGATGAATGAGCGTCAGGTCCTGATAGACGACGCGCCCCGAGCCGAGGTGCATGTGGCCGACTTCGGAATTGCCCATTTGTCCGTCGGGTAGCCCGACGTCCAATCCGGAGATCGAGATCGTGGTCGAAGGGTAGCGCTCGGCCAGCGAATCCATATGGGGAGTCGCCGCTCTCAAGATCGCGTTTCCGTCGGCGCGGGGATTGACTCCCCAACCGTCCAGAACCATAAGAACCACTGCTCGTTGATCGCGCAAAAGCCCATCTCCTTTCCGCTCGAGATAACGCGGCGACGCCTGGGTCCGGTGAACAGCCGGTAGGAAGCCGTCTTACCGGCTACGGGAGCTGTTCGTCCCTAAGGCGAAACTGGCTGACGAGGGTTGCATACGGCTCAGGTAGCTCCACTCGAGGCGCATGGGCCCATAGTCCCTCCAGATCGTAAAATTCCCTAAGCGGCTGATAAAAGATGTGAACGATGACATCGGAAAAGTCCATGAGCACCCATTGCCCGCGGGTCATGCCCTCGATGGACAGAGGGAACACCTCCATTTCGGCCAGCTTCTCTTCGATGCCTTGGGCAATGCTCTGGACCTGCCGGTCCGAGCGGCCGGAGCAGATGATGAAGTAGTCCGCGATCGAGGTGACCTCCCGCACCTCCATCAGAACCAGATCGTAAGCTTTTTTCTCCAGCGCGAATCGGCTGAGGAGAATGGCTTTTTCCCTGGAGTCGAGCCCGGCCAAACCCGTTACCGCCCTCCCCGGCGCCGTTGGTAGAGGCCTCTTTTCTTGATGTAGGCTCCGACTTCGAAGGGCACGAGATAACGGATCGATTTCCCCTCCTTCAAAAGGCGTCGAATCCCCGAGGCCGAAATGCCGATATCTGTGATCTTGTTGAAATAGAGAAACGTTCCGCTTTGGTGTCGGTAAACTTTTTTGTCCGGATCATAACAAAACAGCCTGCGCACCGCAACGGGCATACCGCGAAGCGACATCGGCTCTTCGCATCCAGCCCGCGAGGTGACAATGAAATGGCAAAGGGGAAAGATCTCGTCAAAGTCTTTCCAGGAGCCGATGTCACGAAACGCATCCAATCCCAGGATAAAGTACAGGATATCGTTTGCCGATCGCTTCCGGACAAAATACCTGAGCGTGTCGATGGAATAAGACTTGCCCGGACGCGAAATCTCCACCGTGGAGAGCCCGAAGCCGGGGTTCTTGGCGATCGCCAAACGGACCATCTCGAGCCGATCGCGCGCCGGCGCGGCCGGTTGGGCGATTCTGTGGGGAGGGTTGGCCGCGGGAACAAAGAGGATGCGGTCGAGACCGAAAGCCTCACGCACTTCCTCGGTGCTGCGCAGATGGCCCCAGTGGATCGGATCAAAGGTGCCGCCAAAGAGGCCGATCTTCATTCCCTGACTTGCCCGTCCCCGAAGACGATGAATTTCGTGGTCGTGAGTTCCTCCAAACCCATGGGGCCGAAGGCGTGGATCTTGCTCGTGCTGATGCCGATCTCCGCGCCCAGACCCAGTTCGCCGCCGTCGTTGAAGCGGGTGGAGGCGTTCACCAAAACCGCCGAAGAATCGACCCGGTCGAGAAACTCCCGGGCGCGTGCGTAGCTGGAGGTTACGATGGTCTCGGTGTGTTGGGAGCCGTAGCGTTCGATATGATCGATGGCTGAGTCCATATCTTCGACCACCCGCACCGAGAGAATCAGATCGAGATATTCGGCGCTCCAGTCCGCTTCGGTGGCCGGCTTGATCCCAGAGACCAGGGCGCGCGTTTTGTCACAGCCGCGGATCTCGACGCCAGCTCCCTGGAGGCGGGCGATAACGGAGGGAAGGAACCTGGGTGCCACTGCCTCGTGGACCAGCAGGGTCTCCATGGCGTTGCACACCGAGGGGCGCTGGACCTTGGCGTTCATGCAGATGCGCTCCGCCATTTCCAGCGAGGCTTCGCTGTCCACGTACACGTGACAAACGCCTTTATAATGCTTGATGACCGGAACCCGCGAGTTGGCGGCCACCATCCGAATGAGATCCTCACCGCCCCGCGGGATAACGAGGTCGATGTAGTCCTCCAACTGGAGCAGCTCCTGCACGATCCCCCGATCTTTGGACGCGACAACCTGGACGGCCTCCGGCGGCACCTGAGTTTCGCCGCAAGCCTGCTGGAGAATCGACCCGATCGCGCGGTTAGAAAAATGCGCCTCGCTGCCGCCCCGAAGGATCACGGCATTGCCCGACTTGAGACACAGCGCCGCCGCGTCGGCCGTCACGTTTGGACGGGCCTCGTAAATGATCGCGATCACCCCGAGCGGGATGCGCATTTTTCCCACCTGCAATCCGTTGGGGCGCCGCCACATTTTCACGATCTCACGCACCGGGTCGGGCAAGGCAACAATGTCGCGTAGCCCTTTGGCCATGGCTTGGACGCGGCCGGGATTCAAGGCAATCCGGTCAATCAGGGCGCTCGAGAGCCCCGCCTTTCTGGCTAGCTCCAGATCTTTCTCGTTTTCACGCAGCAGCGCCTCCTTTTCCGCCTCCAAGCGCTCGGCCATCCTGAGCAAGGCGCGGTTTTTTTCCTCCGACGAGAGCTTGGCCAAGCGCCGGGCAGCCTCTCTGGCCTTTTTTGCTAACTCGACCGCTTGATCTCTAAGCGACATCTCTTTTGCCTTTTGCTTATTGCCTATTGCCCTTCTCTAACAGCACCAGATCATCCCGGTGGATGATCTCGTCATAGGCCCTGTAGCCCAAAATCTGCTCGATCTTGCTTGTATGCAATCCCTTGATCAGATTCAACTCCTGCGCGCTGTAATTGACCAGCCCGCGCGCGAACTCCCGCCCGTGGAGATCGAGACAGCGGACGCATTCGCCGACGCCAAAGGAGCCGCGCACCTCTTTCAACCCGGAAGGGAGAAGGCTCTTCCCCTTGAGGACCAGGGCCTCATACGCTCCCTCGTCGACAACGATTTCGCCGGCCGGTTTTAAGTTATAGGCAATCCAGTGTTTGCGCCGGGCCAGCCGGTTCTCCTCAGGGATCACCATGGTCCCCGTCTCTTCCTGCACGTCGAAGATCCGCGCCAGAATCCCATCGCAGAGCCCATTGGCGACAATGGTCGGTATCCCCGCCGCCGCAGCTTTTTCCGCGGCGCTCACTTTCGAGCCGATGCCGCCCGTCCCAAGAGGGCTCCGGCTCTCTCCTTTGAGCCTTTGCTTGGCGGCTTTGATGTCGGTAATCAGGGGGATCAAGCGCGCGCTGTCGTGGAGGCGAGGGTCGCTGTCATAGATGCCCTCCACATCGCTCAACATGACGAGCGCATCGGCCTCCAGCAGCGCGGCGACGAGAGCCGAGAGGTGGTCATTGTCGCCGAACTTCATCTCCTCGACGGCCACGGTGTCGTTTTCGTTCACGATCGGAATGATCGTGGATTCGAGCAGGCTCATGAGCGTGTGCTTGGCGTTGAGATAGCGGCGTCGATCGGATAGATCTTCGTGAGTGAGAAGGACCTGCGCCACGCTCTTTTGAAAGCGCGAAAAATATCTCTCATAAAGAGCCATGAGCCTGATTTGCCCGACCGCCGCCAGGGCCTGTTTTTGCGGGATCGTTCTCGGTCTCTGTTTGAGCCCGAGCCGCGTCATTCCCGCAGCCACTGCCCCGGAACTAACGACCACGATCTCCTTGCGCTGGTCGTGGAGCGCGGCGAGGTCGCGCACGAGCCCCTTGATCCTCGTCTCTTCGATGCCGTCATGAGACGACAGGATCTGGCTTCCGATCTTGATGACCACACGCCGGGCGCGGCTCAAAAATCGCTTCTTATAGTCCAACTGCGACACGGTTTTCGTCCTTCGCTGCCTTCGCTCGTTCCAACTCCAACGCCAGCAATCGTCTAAATTCCTGTAGCCCTTCACCGGTTGCCGCCGAAACGGCGCAGAAAGGAACCGAGATGCGGGCAAAGCTTTCCTTGAGGAGGGGCACATGGGCGCGGGCCTCAAGCAGATCAATTTTATTGGCTACGGCAATCTGAGGCTTTTCGGTCAGGGCCGCGTCGTAGAGCTCCAGCTCACGATTGACCGCCACCCAGTCGGCGAGCGGGCTTTCCGGCACGGTCTTGGACGCATCGAGCAGATGAATCAAAAGACTTGTCCGGCTCACGTGCCGGAGGAATTTATATCCCAGCCCTCCGCCCCGATGAGCTCCCTCGATCAACCCGGGAATATCCGCAACGACGCAGCTTTTCCCCTCGCCGTAGCTCATGACCCCAAGATTGGGCACCAATGTCGTAAAAGGATAGTCAGCAATTTTCGGTCGCGCCGCCGAAATGGCGGCAATGAGCGTCGACTTTCCGGCATTCGGAAGGCCGATGATGCCCACGTCCGCCAAAAGCCTGAGCTCCACGTCCAGCTCTCGTTCCTCGCCGGGAAGGCCGGGCTGCGCGTGACGGGGGCTGCGGTTCGTAGAGGTGGCAAAGCGAGCATTCCCCTTGCCTCCTCTGCCTCCTTTCGCCACCACGACACGCTCCCCCACGGCCTGAAGATCTGCCAAAACTTCAGCCGTACGGGCATCTCGAACCACGGTCCCGACCGGGACGACGATGAGTCTATCGTCTCCGCGCTTTCCGTGCTGGTCTTTTCCCCGGCCGTGCTCGCCCCTTGCGGCCCGGTACTGTTTTTGGTACCGGAGGTCGAGCAGCGTGGCAAGTTGGGCGTCGGCGACGACCACCACATCGCCCCCATCACCGCCGTCCCCGCCGTCGGGCCCGCCGCGCGGCACGAATTTCTCCCGGCGAAAGCTCACACAACCGCGTCCGCCCGCACCCGCTTTCACCTTGATTCTTACCTCATCGATGAACTTCATGAACCCCACACTATCGCCTTTCCCCGGGCAAAAAAAAAGCCCCTGACGGGGCTTTTTCGGCCGAGGAGAGCCTCAGACAGGCAGCACGCTCACTCGCTTCCTCTCTCTGTCGAGCCGTTCGAAACAAACCACCCCACTGATTTTTGCAAACAGCGTGAAGTCTCGACCCATGCCGACGTTTTTCCCCGGATGGAATCGGGTGCCGAGCTGGCGGACGAGAATGTTCCCAGCCCGCACGAGCTCCCCGCCGAATGTCTTTACCCCGCGCCTTTGTCCCTGGCTGTCCCTGCCGTTACGAGAACTTCCTCCGGCTTTTTTATGCGCCATAGTCTATATCCCCGCTATCTCTGAATCTCCACGATTTTTAATGTCGTCAGTTGCTGGCGGTGGCCGCGCTTGCGGCTGTAGCTCTTGCGCCGTTTCTTTTTGAAGACGATGACTTTCTTCGCCTTGCCCTGCTCCATAATCTCGGCGGTGACCCTGGCTTCAGCCAAGGTGGGTGTCCCGATCTTGGCCTCACCGTTCCCGCCGACAAAAAGAACCTCGCCCAAGGTGACTTTGTCCCCTACCTGCCCTGCGAGCTTCTCCACGTCGACGATGTCCCCCTGGGCTACGCGATACTGCTTGCCGCCGGTTCTAATCACCGCATACATTGGCAATTCCTTAAACTGGTTTTAAACCAGATTCGCCCCGCAAAGTCAACCAATGCCCGGCCTTGACAGTTCGAAGGAAAACATCCAGCCGATTCTTCCTTCCCATCCCCTTCCCTCCTTCTTTCCAACAATGAGAGAATTCGCTTTTGGGAGTGGACACTGCCCGATCAGGCGTCACGACGTCAACTTGACAATCTCCGCCCCCTTTGCGATAGAGGCTTGGAGGATTCGAACCGAACATGAAGCGTTATCGATGGGTGAGCTATGGGCTATTTGCCCTGCTTGCGGCTAGCGGGTGCGGATACAATAGCCTTCAGGCGCTGGACGAAGAGGTCAAAGCGGCGTGGAGCGAGGTGCAGAACCAGTACCAGCGACGGGCCGATCTGGTACCTAATCTCGTCGGCGTGGTGAAGGGAACTGCCAAGTTTGAGCAGGAAACTCTAAACCAGGTGATTGAGGCGCGCAGCAAAGCGACGGCCGTGAATCTGGATGCTAAAAGTCTCAGCGACCCCGAAAGCTTTAAAAAGTTTGAGGAGGCTCAAAGGGGATTGTCCAGCGCGCTCTCGCGCTTGCTGGTGGTGGTGGAGCGCTATCCCGAGCTTAAGGCCACTCAGAACTTCCGCGATCTACAGGCGCAGCTCGAAGGAACCGAAAACCGCATCGCCGTAGCGCGCAAGCGCTACATCGAGAAGGTGGCCGACTACAACAAGGGAGTGCGTTTTTTCCCAACAAACTTAACCGCCAAGTACCTCCTCGCACTTGAGGTCCGGGAAACCTTCAGCGCAGACGAGAAGCTGGCGAAGCCTCCCGAGGTCAAACTCTGACCGTGTCTCGTGCCCCCCTCTTCACCGCTTTTCTCCTCGCTTTCGCATCCGTAACTCTATCCGCGCTCGCGGTCCCGCCACTGCGCGGTCGCGTCAATGACCTGGCCGGCCTGATACCGACCGACCGCGAGCGCGCGGTGGAAAAACGGCTGGAAGATTTTGAAACCAAAACCAGCCATCAAATTGCCGTGCTAACCATACCGAGCCTCGAGGGAGAGGACCTGGAAGGTTTCAGCCTCCGAGTGGCGGAGAGCTGGAAGCTCGGGAAGAAGGGCTTCGACAACGGTGTCCTTCTGCTCATCGCGCGAAACGACCGTAAACTCAGGATTGAGGTGGGATACGGCCTCGAAGGCGTTCTTCCTGATGCGCTTGCAAGCCGCATTATCCGTGAAGTCATTGTCCCGCGCTTCCGCGCCAACGACTTCGCGGGAGGCATCGAGGCAGGGGTGGAAGCCATCATGGGGGCAACTCGCGGTGAGTCCTTGCCCGCGGCGGCCTCGCGGCGCACGCCCCGACAATCCCCCCTTGGCAACTGGGCTCCATTATTGCTGTTCCTCTTACCTTTGCTTGCGATGGGCCTTTGGGCGAGCCTGAGCCGTGATCGCAGGGTTCATAATCCATGGAGCGGTGGACGGAGACGCCGTTATGATTACTGGGGGAGCGGACTTGGCGGTGGCGATTTTACCGGTGGAGGGAATTTCGGCGGTGGAGGTGGATTCGGCGGCGGAGGCGGAGGCTTCGGAGGAGGCGGCGCTTCCGGGAGTTGGTGATGGACGCGCAAAGATTTTTCACTGAAGGGGAGAAAGAACAAATTCGCCAAGCGGTTGACGAAGCGGAAAAACGCACCTCAGGCGAGATAGTCCCTATGGTTGTTAGCGCGAGCAGTCACTACTCAGAGATAGAGCTGGCGGCCGTCATCCTGGGTTTGATTGCCGGCACCTCTGCAGCCACTTTCTGGGTCGATCCCTGGAGGCTAACCCATATGGAATTAGCCTGGCCGCTGGTTGGAGCAGGAATCGCCTATATTCTCTGTCGCATCCCTGCCGTCAAGCGCCGGCTCATTTCGAAAAGACGAATCGCCGAAGCCGTGCATCTTAGAAGCCTCGCCGCCTTTACGGCCAATGGTCTCCACCACACCCGGGCTCACACGGGGATTTTGATCCTGGCCTCGCTCCTGGAGCACAGAGTCGAGGTATTGGCCGACCGAGGCATCAACGAGAAAGTTCAGCCGGGCACGTGGGACGAGGTCGTAAACATCCTTACTTCGGGACTAAAATCGGGCCGCGCCTGCGCTGCCTTTTGCGCGGCCATTGAGCGTTGCGGCGAGATCCTGGCGGCGCACTTTCCCAGGCCAGCCGATGATCGCGACGAACTGGCGGATAAGCTCGTGACTGAAGAGTAGTCGTTAAACCTCATAAACAGGGTTTTTCAGCGGATTCTCTTCAGCACGCCGCGACCGACGGCTGCCTAAAATGAATTATGCCCGGCGGCCAGCACCTTCATCGGCTTTTGTACCAGCACTTCGGCTTTCGTCAATTTCTCGAAGGCCAGGAGACTGTCATCCAGGCCATCCTTAACGGCCAGGACACACTCGTCATCATGCCCACGGGCGGCGGAAAGTCGCTCTGCTATCAACTCCCCGCCCTGGTGCTCCAAGGCATCACGGTCGTCGTATCACCGCTCATCGCGCTGATGAAAGATCAGGTGGACAGCCTCACGGAGAAGAATATCCCCGCCACCTTCATCAATTCCTCGATCAC
>JACPAM010000043.1 GCA_016180805.1 Deltaproteobacteria bacterium
GCACACCGTCAATCCGGTGTCCGGGCAGCCGGTCGGGAATTTGTCAGTTACAGTGAGGCCGGGGTGAACCTGGTGGCGTGGAAAGAGAAAGACAAGGATCTCCTCTGCATTCTCGCTTCCAGCCTTCCACGAGAGAAACTCCTACGCCTCGCCCGGGAAATCACGGCGAGGAGCTAGCAAAAGGTCGGTGGCGCCTAGCTTAAGCTTTTCCGCCGCGCTCTTTTTCCCTCTTCTACTCCTCTCCACGAGCAGCGTCTCCCAAGCTTTGGAGAGGCCTCAACCGTGTCCCCGCGATCCAGACCAGATCTACATTCGCGCAGGGGAATTTTGGATGGGAAGCACAAGAGAGGAAAGAGAGTATGCCTATCGGCTCGATCAGGAGGTAACGCGCTCCTACGGCTGGTACGAGAAGGAAATCCGGCGAAGGGCCAGAACCGGCCCCTTTTGCATCGACCGCTATCTAGTGGCGAGTATTGACTACAAGAAATTCATCGATGCAACCGGTCATCCAGAACCCTTTATTTCACCCGAAGCCTATAAAAAGCAGGGCTTCCTAGTCCATCCTTTTCAGAAAGTGAAGGAGTTTCTCTGGAAGAACGGTAATTTTCCACCGGGTCGAGAAAAACATCCCGTGGTCCTAGTGAGCCTGAGCGACGCGGTCGCCTATTGCACGTGGAGAGGACAAAAGACGAAGCGGAGCTATCACTTACCCACAGAAGCGGAATGGGAGAAGGCGGCGCGCGGGGCTGACGGCCGCATCTTTCCGTGGGGCAATGAGTGGACGCCCGACCACCTCAACAGCGGCGAGCGGTTTGGTACCACGACACCTGTCGACCGCTTTCCTCACGGGAAGAGTCCCCACGGTCTTTACGACATGGTCGGCAATCTCTTCCAGTGGACTGCGACGCCTTGGGACAAGAACAATTTTATCCTCAAGGGCTGCTCCTGGGACGATCTTCCGGGGACCTGCCGGGCTGCGATGAGGCACGGCCGCCCGGCGGCGACGAAGCATATCCTTATCGGCTTCCGCTGCGCCTCGGATCTCACCTCTTCTTCGCACTGAGCTTCCCTCCCACCCCTTAAGTTCGCAAAATTTTTCACCCCAGTCAGTCAGTAAGCAGCAGCGGCAGCATTAGACCCAGCATCAACACCACGACCCAAAGTGCTGCGGCTGGCGTGCCGGATGTGCGCCGTAGATGCGTCCTGACGCTCCGTGAACCCTTTCGCAGGGCGGGGTCATAACGCATCACCAGCAATTGATAAGCCAGTGCTGTGGCGCTTCCATAAGCCAGGTGTCCGATCAGCGAGGGATAAGCGCCTAGCGCAGATGCCAAGGACCACTGGACCTCTGCACCCAGCAATATGGGCATCAGCGTCAGGGGACCCAGAAACCACCAAACTAGCCCGTAGACTAAACCCCAGGCCAGGCCCGCACCGTAGGTGTAAGCCTCGCGCCTAAATAGAAGACCATAGGTTGCCCCTATAATGGCGCTGATGACCATGTGCACCACAAACCCGGTCGTTGGCGAGGAGCGACCGATCAGGCTAGCCACAACCGGGAGCGCATCGGTCTTGACCATCACCACTGTGAACGCCAGCCCACCGGCCAAGCTAGCCAAAATACCCATCCCCACTGCCCGCAGGCTACGGGTGCCCGGACCTTCGGGCTCGCGCTTTAAAGGGTCGGATTCGACGAAGAGTACGCGCCACAGTCGGTCTACGGCAGAGTACACCAATCCCAACAGAGTACCGTAAATCAGGTGGCCCACGAGAGACGGGAACGCTGCCTGACCTGCGGCTAGCGACCACTGCACGCCCAGACCTAACCACAGGGGCATGATCGTCAGCGGGCCAAGCACCCACCAAGTGAACCCATAGGCCAGCCCCCACGCAATACTCGACCCGATACCCTGGATGTCTCCCCGAAACAGAACCCCGTAGCTCGCCCCGATAACCACACTGATGATGAAATGCAGCGTGCGTCCCACATCCGCCGACTCAGAACGCACGAGCCCAGCGATGAGCGGAAAGATCCCCACCCGCTCCATCCAGGCGCCAAAAGCCAGCCCGCCCACCAAGCCCGCCACCCCGCCGATGGCAACGGCAAACAAAAAGTCCGCCGTAAGCTGGCGGAGGACTCTCGCTCGCCAGCTACCCGCAAACAAAGCGGAGAGGTAGGAGTAAACCAAACCCAACACGGTGCCATACCCAACGAGGTAGCCGAGAAGCATTGGAAAGGCCGACCTCGCCGCCTCAACAGTCCACCCCGGGGGATTACCAAGGAGAAAAGGAAAGAACGTCAGAGGACCGACGATCCACCAAATTAACGCGTAAGCCTCCCCCCACAACAAGCCCGAACCTGCTGTGGTCACCAGTTTACCTAAGAACAAGCCAAATCCGATGCCAATGCCAGCATTCAGGAAGAGGTGATGAGCCGGTCCAAACCATGGATGAGGTGAGCCGAAAGATCCGTAGACCCACCCACCCAACAAACCGGCCAAAAGGCCTGATACCATACGGTGCCGCAGAGTGTCTGAGCCGCTCATCAGGACTTACCTCCTCGCATCGACACGTGCCAAAGCTTCAACTCCTCTCGTCGAGCGGTGTGAGGTCGTGGTTTGCACAATGTCGCGAGGGAAAAAGAGATCCACCGTCCAGTCCAGTGTGACACGGACTTTCTTTTCCAGGGTCGGGAGCTTGACCAGGTAAATGGCGCGCCAAAGCCACCATGCCAGGAGACCCGAAAACTTGACGCCACGGATCTCGGCACAGGCAGTTTGGTGGCCCAGGACTGCAAAGGAGCCAAGCGACCGATAGCTGAACTGTCTGGTCTTTCGGCCACGAATCACTGCATGGATGTTGTGAGCCAGAGTGGCAGCTTGGCGCACCGCGTGCTGCGCTGTCGGCGGGCAGCGCTTACCGGTGTAGCTATCCGGCACAGCCGCACAGTCGCCGATGGCCCAAACATTGGGACGGCCCGTCACACGTAACGTCGCATCCGTCGTAACAGCACCGCCTGCGTCTCCATCCAGGCCCATTCTACGGATCAGGGGATGAGGCATGTTCCCTGCAGTCCAGACGAGCGTCTCGGTGCGTATGGTCTCTCCGTTGCTAAGCAGCACAGCCCCAGGGACCGCATTCGCCAGACGGGTCGAAAGTTTGAACGCGACCCCCCGCCCCTTCAGCCTCTCATGGGCGTAATCGGCCAGATCGAAACTGAGCTCCGGCATGATCCGCTCGCCTGAGTGGACCAGGATCAAAGACACCTCTTCAGGCGGTATATTGGGATAGAACCAAAGGGACCCGCGCACGAAATCATTCAGCCCGCCAACGAGCTCAGCACCAGCAAAACCGCCCCCGGCAACTACAAAGGTCACGAGCGCCTTTCGCCGCTCCGAATCTTGCTCCGCGTCAGCCCGTTCTAACATCTCGATGACGTGGTTGCGCAGCAGGTTAGCATCTTCTAATGATTTGAAGGTAAAGGCATGCGCCTCCGCCCCTGGGAGACCAAAGAAGTTAGTGACAGCTCCTACGCCCAGCACGAGATGGTCGAAGGAAACTTCAGCATGACTGGCGGGCCCATTGACCTCCAGTTTCACGACACGCCGCTCGAAATCAACCGCCTTGGCCTCGCCTCGGATCACCTGTGTCCAGCGGAAAAAGGCACGAAGGGGCGTGCTGATGTGCTGTGCTTCAACCCCACCGGCCGTAACTTCCGACAGCATGGGAGTAAACAACAAGTGGTTGGTGTTGCTGATCAGCGTCATGACCACACTCTCATCCCCTGCAAACAGGCGCTCAAGGTGCTGGGCAACTGTCACGCCGGCGAAACCGCCCCCCAGGATAACGATCTTGTGCTGCACTGCTAGAGGCTGCGGCCCCTCCACGGGCTCATCTAACGGCCCCAACCAGTGCGTCACAATGTCATAGAGGATCGGATACCCAAGACCGACTATCGCTCCCTGAAAGAGATATCCGACGAGGGCAGGAAAGGCAGACGCCACAGCTTCGACCTCCCATTGGGGCCCCTCGCCCAGGACGATGGGAATTAGGTTAAGGGAGAGAATCATCCACCACAGCAAGCCATAGGCAAGCCCGCTCGCGAGGCCTTCCGCATCGCTGTCCGGTATGGGGTTAAAGAGCCAGGCGTAAGTGATCCCGGAAAGGGCGCTGAGGATCAAGTGGATCACTAGTCCGGTGGCTGGCTCCTCGGCTCCACTCAAGACACCCATTGCCCGTGGGCCGGTCAGCACTGCCAGTAGGCCAGCGTTGACCAGGCCGGCCGACAGTCCGGCGATGATACCAAGCACGATCCGAGATGCTCGAAGTCTTCTCACGGTTTTCTCCGAGCCTGCATGAATGCTTATCTACCACTCCCCATGGTTTAATGTCATGAAAACCTTATTGGTAGGGTAAAAGTTCCGGAATAGAGCCAGCCGCTCCAAGCCTTGTCGCTGTAGTGAGCTGGTGGTAGAAGAGGGCAAATCGTTAGGCACGGAGGGAAGCGATGGCAATTAGGCTATACGATGCGGTTCCGTCGTCCAACTGTGATCGGGTAAAGATTGTGCTGCACGAGAAGGGGCTCGCCTACGAAACCGTCAGGATTGATTTGGGGAAGGGAGAACAGCGCAAACCCGAGTTCCTCGAGCTCAACCCTTATGGCAAGGTGCCTGTGATCGTCGATGACGGGAAGGTGCTCTTTGAGTCCTGCATCATCAACGAGTATCTGGATGAAAAATATCCCACCCCACCTTTGATGCCGAAAGATTGGTGGGCGCGCGGGCGGGTTCGAGTGCTAATCGATTACGGCTTGAATTACCTTCACGCTCAATATTGGGCGCTTCGCGGCGAACTCCTAAAAAAAGAAGAAGAACGCGAACCCAGATTAATAGAGGATACGCGTCAGACATTGAGAGACCTTCTCCGGTACCTGGAGGCCGAGATCGGGGACAAACCTTACTTCATGGGTGAGCTTAGCTTGGCGGACATCGCCCTGGTAACGCGATTCTTCCGCATGGAATCTTACGGCGTGCTCCCGGCGCCTTTTTTGCCTCGGCTCGGGGCTTGGTTACGCAGGATGAAGGAGCGCCCGTCGGTCAGGGCGACCTTGTAGGCCCGTCGCCTGAATCGGACGAAGGATGGACACACGGATCGTGTCTTTTATGGACACCGTCTCTGAAGGCTTCTTGGCAGCGAAACAGGGGGTAAACGAGGCCGTGGTCCATTTTTTCTAGGGCCTGGCCTCGATCTCGTGGAAGATACCGAAAAAACTGCGCTTGGCCTCTATCACGCTCAAGCCGGCCGCTCGGACAAGCTCCAGCGGTTCTCGGTTCCAGTGGCACCCGAGCTGCTTGGCATGCCTTTCTGCCCTGCGGTCAGCCAACGGCCAAGCCATCCGCAGTCGCTGCGACCATGTTCGAGCAGCAGAACTCGTCCGCTTGGCCGGCAAACCCTGCCCATTTCCTGGAGAGCGCGAATGGGGTTCGGAAAGGTGCAAACCGTAAGGGAAGAAAAGACTGTGTCGAAGCTGCCGTCTGAAAACGCAAGCGCCTGTGCGTCCATGATCGAAAAAAGGACCCTCAAAGAGAGGGCTCCTGCGCGCTTCCTGGCCCGGTCCAACATTCCGTCGCTGACATACACAGCGATGAGTCCAGATCTCGCGGCGTAGAAAGGCAGGTTCTTACCGGTGCCCGCCGCCACCTCTAAGATTTCTCCCGATGCTTTCTCAAGCAGGCGGCGGCGGAGCTTTCGCACCCCGAGGGTATCCGGTATGCCCTCGACGATATCGTACCAATAGGCAAGGCGATTATATTTCTCGGCAAGGTCTTTCGATGTGAACTGCACAGGGTTCTCTTCTTACTAGTAAGGGTACACGTCGGAAAAAACTGTCTATAACACGTGGTCGACTCCTTCATGGAGAAGAAGAACGATCATCATGATATATCCGATGGCGAGAGCTATCAAAAAGCTCATAGTAGCCAGAGGACGTACGCTTAGGTTGTTTGGCCCTCTATTCCTCAAATATCTCATATTCCACACGATCAGAAGAAGCACAGCCGTAACTACCAAAAGATGTTTTGCCGCCATGAAAAGAGTATAGCTCCTCCCAAAACGGATGGAGGATAACTCAGAAAGGTTCCATACGTAGGGTGGCACATAAAACGGCGTCCACCGCACCATATTCGCAACCCCGGAAGCAACCTGAAGTGCTAGAGCAGACCAGGTGACCAACAGAAAGCGCCCGGGAGATGCCCGACCAAAGGTAAGGGCGGCCGCACTTCCTCCTAACCACAGGCCAAATCCCATCAGGTGGAACCACCGCGCAGCTATATCCAGCCACGCTGCACCGGTTGCAAGCAGACTGAAATCGTTCGGCAGCGAGAAATCCCCACTGATGACTGTCCGGCCCTGTGGTCCCTCCGGACCCGATACACCACCCATGGAATGAATTGGTGTGGGCCACAGATCCGCGACTTCATGATAAAAAAGAACCACGGAAGCGGTTAAGGCCAACAAGAGAGCAATTGTTGACTCGGATATCAGAAAAACCCGGCGAAGCTGCCCCTCACTTACTTGCTGCCGCAGGCGAAGTGTGGTGATCACCAATGCAACCAGCGCGGCCAGCACATAAAATCCCACTTTTACCCCAAGCACGATTGTGTACGCAAATCCATAGGGGATTCCCTTTAGTGATGGCAGTGAAAGAAGGCTGGGGGTTTCCGAGATCCCAGCGCTCCATTCCATGTTGTAGGTCCCCGTGGCGAGAGAAACCAAAAAAAGAATCCAAGAACCGTAGAGGAGGTGGTCCAGATGAGGCTCCATTCCTAACAGAAGAACTCCGGCAGTTAGACCTAACCATAAGGCGAAGGCTACGAGGTGAACCCACTGAATCGTGAGGTGAAGCCAGGTGCGCCAGCCCGTGAGAAGCTCAGGATCAAGATGCTGCGGCACATCGTGGGCTAGGGAAAGACTCGGATACCATAGGAAAAGCGTCAAAAGGGAAAGAAGAAGCGAAACTCTGAGATTCATCTCGGCGCTCGGTTCAGAAGTCGTTTAGGCGAACGTTCTCGGAGAGTCTCTTCCTCGTAACTCAGCATCCGATAAACCAGAACAATGATCGGTATCAGATACATGTGCCCACTAATCCACATGATTCCGCCCCCGAGAGCTTGATCATTGATCGCGCTTAGATCGCGGAGCCGAGGAACAGCCGCATAGAAAGGATAGAGAAGCCGCTCTGGCAAAGAGATCGCCATGCCGAGAAGCGTGTTCTGAAGGGTAGCGGCTATAAGGTAGACGATCCGGTAACCGTAGGAAATCAAGCCATGCAATCTGGGCGCGGGATTTACGACCGGCCACCAGAAAAGAAGGGCTGTAGAGAAAAAGAGGAGATGCTCAAGATCATGAACCCAGATGTTCCTGAGTGCCATTTGATAGAGCACGGGGTGGTGCCATGCCCAGAGGTTAGTCACATAAATCGACCATGCGACGGGCATGAAGGTCAGAACCCAAAGCCCATAGCGGAATGAAGAGGCGCGAACGAAAAGTCGGCCGACTCTGTGCCGGATTCTCCGTGGGAGCCCCCACAGAAAAGCCGCTACCGGATTGGCCAAAGGAAAACACAAGGGCGCTATCATCAAGAGAAGCAGGTGCTGGACCATATGCATACTTAGGAGAGCCGATGCCAAGGCATGGATGGGAGAAACCAGCGCAACACCCACAGAGACAAGACCAACGAGATAAAGCGCAAGCTGCGACTTGTAAACGACGCGGCCGCTCCGCTTTCGTAGACGGAGCCAACCCCGAGCGTAGATGAAACCGAATAAGACCAAGAGGAGAAGAACATCTGGCCGCCAGTGCCAGGCGCTAGACGGTGAACCGCCGGCCGGATGATGGCCCCAGGCGAGATGGGGCGAGAACGGTAGCAAAACCGCCAGGGCTAAAGCTACGATAGAGGCCATTTTTTCTCATAGGGCCAAAACCTGGCATACTTGGCGTCGATTGCTTGCTTGATGTCCTCCATCTTCCGTCCTTTCTTGTGCATTGCATACGCATCCAGCGTAATGTCCAAGCAGATCTTTCAACCCAAGGCATGCCGGTCGGTATAGCAGTCCAAGTTATTTCTGTGGCCCGGGTTCACATAGCAACCACAATAACAAGGCATCCTTTCAAGCAACTCCGGGACTTCCTGGGCAATCTGGTAAGCCCGGGCGACTTGGCCGGCCAGTCACTCGCCATCGCCATGGGGCACGTCCCGCGATGTCCCTTCGCCGACTGCGGCTCCGACCCGCTTCTCCCCGATCAGATAGAAGCCGCAGGCAATCCGATGGGCCTGCGGGAACCGGTCGAGCAGGACGTCCAACCAGCGCAACCACGATGTCAGAGGGCCAGCCGCCAGGTAGGAGAGGGCGTAGAGCCGGCGACTCCACGCGAAGGGCAGGGCCAGGTACTCTCGGAGGATCCAGGCGAGGGCGGCGCTCGGCCCACCGGAGATTCCCCCCTCCACAACCCGGAACGATGACAGGAGCTGCGCCAGGCCGACGTGGGTGTACCGCTGGGTC
>JACPAM010000335.1 GCA_016180805.1 Deltaproteobacteria bacterium
GGAGCCGACACGAAATGTGAGTCCACTGCGGCCGACCTCAACAAGACAAATTCTATCACTGCCTCTTGCGTCGGCTGGCCTTTCATACCCTCTCGTCTCCCGACAGGTTATTCTCTCATTTTTTTAGCTTAACCAACTGTCCAAAAAACCGGGGACACTTCGCATCATCACTTATCATTATAACCGGCCTTGGGAAAAGTGACCTTTACCTTCCTCCTTGCCGCATGGGCGAGTTTGATCAGAGTGCCGAGCTCCAGGTTTTGGGGCTGATTTTCAATCGCTGAAACTTTTGAGCTCGCCATTCCAGCCCTGGCTGCGAGCTGAGTCTGTGTCAGTTTCTCCTCTTCTCTCATCGCAGCAAGCTGCGCGCCGATTCTGAGGCCGGCCAGCTCCTGCTCTATCAGCGCCTTGAATTTCCTGTCTTCAAGCTGCCTTTGATAATAGCGATTCCACCGAGTCATGGTTTCCCCCTTTTGAGTTTCTGCTCGTGCTTTTGCATCCTCTCTTCCGCCATTCGGATGTCCGCTTCAGCGAGCTTTTCCGATCTTTTTATGGTTCCATGCAACAAGATGAACCATCTTCTTGAGTCTGCGAAATACAAGATGCGTATCCTGTCCTTCGCAAACCTCGTTCTCAACTCCCTCAGTCTCCCACGAACCTGCGAGGAGTAAGGAAAAGGGAGGCTCGTACCCTGTTCTTCTAAGAGCTTAACAATAGCAACCGCCTTTGCCTTGTGCTTTCTAGGCAAGCTTTCAAGGAACTCCTCTACCGGTGCCGAACCTTCCTGCTCCTCATAGAAATCTACCGTCCAGGTCATTTAAGAGCCGACAGCAAATATGCGCTCACTGCGGCCAACCCTGAAAACCAACTTCCTAGCATTTTTAATCGCCCGTCGTCACTGAAACTCCCCGGGAAACATCCTCAGAAAATCCGCCAGACGGACGATAGGGATGCCCTGAAATTTCTTCAGCTTGAGAAGATGGCGGTCTCCCGTCACGATTACGTCGGCTCCGGCTTCGACGGCGCATTCGAGGATTCTGCTGTCGGGAATATCTTCAAGGACGTTCTACCTGACGGCTGGCTTAAGAAGAAAAGGGGTTGGGAGTCTTTTCACAACCGCTTAGGACGCCCGCGTTTATGCAACGTCGACTCCAAGCCCAGCCGTTTGGCAATGCGCACCACCGAATCTTCACTGCCGAAGGGCCGCCCCGTTGGGCACTGCACTGTGAGTGTAAAGCCCGAGTCACACCCGATGTAGGGCACCCCAGGAATGCTGCCGCCTCGGATGGCTGATATCCCTCCTCTAACACAGCCCCGCGCGTCAATCGATGCCCAGGCAGGAGGAGCAGATCTTGAACCGTGCATGCATCTCTCAGTGATCGACGAAACTTATTTGGAAGTTCAAAGGGTGCGTGTGGTCTGGCCCGCCGGGGGCTAACCCAGCGCTTGCCAGGATGACGTCAATGCTCTACACTCCTTCTCTGTGGATTTACAATCTAGCCCTGATAATAGCCAGCCTCTAAAGATCCTCTCAGCCTATACTGGAGCGGCGTCCTTGGAGGACGCCCTAAAGAACCCGCGGGGGGTTCGGTTGCTCTGGCTGGAGATCCTTGTTAATGACCGACTCGACCTTGCTCCGTGGTGGGAGCGGGAGGAGGTCAGGGAGGCCTATGCCAAAGCGTGCCGCTGGTACCACACCTACCGCAGCCTCATCGATTCCCTGCTCGCCCGTTCCCCTCTTCCTTATGAGCCCGGTTCGGTTGATCCCCGAGACTACCGGGTCTTTGCCGAGGTCCTTCAGTTTGTCACCGATCACGCTTAACCAACTCGTTGCGCTCCTAAAGGAGTACGTGCGGGATGCCGGCAGCAGCGTAGATCTCCTATTAGTAGGCGGTCTGGCTCTCCAAGCCTATGGCTACGCAGAGCGCACTACTCAAGATGTGGACGCCGAAGTGGTAGGGGACCTGGACTCCCTGGCTCGATTTCTCCGACGACACCAGGTGCCAGCCGATCTGGGAGAAAACATGTCCGGATGGTCGGTGGTGGCTATGCCGCCTGGGTATCGCGAGCGCGCCTCGGTGTTGCTTGAGGACTCTGGCCTGCGTCTTCGCCTGCTCCACCCGGTCGACTTTGTTATTGCAAAGCTCCGCCGAGGGACTGAGATAGATATCGAGGATGCCGTTTACGTTGCGCGGCGCTTTGGCGTTCCTCCTCAGGCGGTCCGGGATGCAGCGGAGGCGGCCGTCTCTGCGTCACCCAGGGACACCGTGATTTTTCTGTTTCGGAAAACCGTCGAGGTCTTTTGTGGACGGCTATAAGTAAGAATGGCGGGTGAGCAACGAGGCTGGAAACTCTATACAAGCTTGCTCGCAAAGACGGGGGCACCGAGCCTGCTTGACGCCAACGGCTCTTTCAAGCCAAGCTCGCGCTCTTCGAGTTCGCGGATGCGGTCGCGGAGTTCGGCGGCCTTCTCAAACTCCAGATTGTCGGCGGCCCGCTTCATTTCCTTCTTCAGTTGCTGCACGAGCCTGGGGAGCTCCTCGGGAACATACTTCGCCGCTTTTTCCGCCACCACGGGCACCGTGACATAGTCGGCCTCGTAAATTTCGACCAGCCGGCTCCCCAGGGATTTGACCACGGTCTGGGGGGTGATGCCGTGCTTTTTGTTGAACGCCGCTTGCAGACGGCGGCGCCGATTGGTTTCCTCGATCGCGCGCTTCATCGATTGCGTCACGGAGTCGGCGTAGAGAATGACCGTGCCGTTGACGTTGCGCGCGGCCCGGCCGATGGTTTGGAT